>DTPJ01000512.1 GCA_011334435.1 Candidatus Poribacteria bacterium
ACAAAGCCAATTCATATTGTTATATTGCATTCAAACGATACGCATGGAAACCTAATTGCCTATGATAAAACAAATCAAGTCGGCGGTATAGCGAGGACCGCAACTTTAATAAAGCAGATAAAAAATGAAAATAAGGATAATACACTTGTCCTTCATGCTGGCGATGAGCTATCAAGAGGAGACGAAATAACCGTTTGTTTTGGCGGAGAAGCTAATATGCTGGCAATAGAGATGATGGGCTATGACGCTTTCACTCCCGGTAATGGGGATTTTTATTATGGCGTTAAAAATCTGATTAAACAAACTTCTCTCGTAAAATTTCCAATATTACTTTCTAACATAGTATATAAAGACACAGATCAACGAATATTCCAGCCTTATATCGTAAAAGAGATCAAAGGGATAAAATTTGGGATACTTGGTCTCGGTATCATTCGCGAAGATCATCCATCAAGCCACAATATTAAACAACTTGATCCGATAGTTGTTGCAAAAAAGATAGTTCCAGAATTACAAAAAAAATCTGATATTATCATAGCTTTAACGCATATAGGTATTGGTGCAGATATTTTACTTGCCCAAAAAGTGCCAGAAATTGATATAATAGTCGGCGGACATACGCATAATAAACTTGATAAACCGATGACAGTTCCAAGAAAAAATGGAAAAGGCGAAGTTATCATCGTTCAAGCGGGAGAATATACACAATTTCTTGGTAGGTTAGACATATATGTTCAAAAAAACAACTCAAATCATTACGAAATTGTTCAATCAGAAGGACAACTTATCTCAATTGATGGAAAAGTCCAAGAAGACAAGGCTATTTCAGAATTCTTAGAGCAATATTCAGAAAAACTTTCGCAGACGATAAAGACATTTAAGGAAGATATTCCAAAAACAGACACACATGATAGCCCAATCGGAAAATTTCTCGCAGAAGCGGTTAAAGTAGAGACAAACAGCGATATTTCTTTACTTGATCTTGGCTCTGCACAAAATGGCATAAAAGCAGGCAATTTAACTCTTGGCGATGTTTATAAAATTCATCCTTGGCGAAATCAAATCCTGATTTACCAATTAACAGGAGAACAAATTCAAAAAATTCTAACAGAAAAAGGCCTCCTTGTTTTCGGATGCGAGTATGAAAAGTCAAATGAAGTTATAAACAAATTGATGATTAATGGAAAAGCGATCGATCTCGGTAAAACTTATAAAGTTGCCATAGATGAATACTTATCATACTCTTTGAAATCTATTAAAGATGTTCCATATCTTGAAACAGGAGAAACGATTGATGATATTTTCTTAAAGTATCTTAAAAACAGTTCTTAGTAATTGAAAGGGGAATGCGAAAATGGATAAAAACGGAAGTAACTTAGATCAAGATAAGAAAAACTGGTTCAGAGCAAACGCAAAATGGTTAGCTATAATTGCTGTCCTTGTTTTAATAATAATCATCGGTGCGATAAAAATGGCAGTTTCTCCAATCGGAGCATCTGTAAAAGTAGAATCATTTAAACCTGATGGTGAAGTCCCGCAGACTACAAATTTCACTATTGAATTCTCACAAGATATGGTGCTTGCTGATAAAGTTGGCGTCCAATTAGACAATGCACCAGTAGTCTTTACTCCTAATATAACAGGAAAATTTAGATGGACTGCACGCCATATATTGCAATTCTATCCAAATGTTATGCTACTTCCGTCAACTCATTATACCGCTGAAATTTTGCCCAAAATAGGCTCAGAGATGGGCTATTACCTCAAAGGCAAGAGAAAGTTTAATTTTTATACTAAAAAGTTTATAGTTGATAATGCCTATCTATCGTTTAAATTTTCAAAGCCAAGTGACGAGATCGTCCCTATAATTGGAACAATAGAGTTTAACTATCCAGTAGAGTTAGACGCGGTCAAGAAACATCTTAATATAGCATATAAAACGGGAGACAAAATTCCATATCAAATAATAACTCCGCAGGCAGGGACAATAATCCAACTTGAAACAGAACCAATAGCCCATGCCGATAAAACACACACAATTCAAATGGTCATTGACAAAGAGCTTGTCCCAGCTAATGGCACAGAAGGTCTATCGGAGAATTTCACAAAGAACTTTAACCTGAAAGCAGGCGGGGATTTAAAAGTTGAAGGTGTTTTTCCTGAACGTCAATTGGAATTCGGATATATAAAGATAAGATTTAACGCCCCAGTAGAGGCAGAACTTGCGAAGCAATATATAACAGTTAATCCTGTCAGTGAACTTCAACAGGAACTTAACTATCAATTCACATCAAATTTTCATTATGTAGAGCTAAGGGGCAATTTTAAATCAGGGTCTGTATATTTTGTCACTATTAAGCAAGGATTGATGGGTGTAGATGGTTCTATCTTAAAAAGCGACTTTTCCACTAATGTAGTTATGACTAATATTGAGCCGAATTTGGATTTTGTCGGCGAAGGCATCTATTTAGCTAAAAAGGGCAACCTTAATGTTGGGCTATCCACTATTAATGTCAGAAAAGCACATATTGACGTTAGAAAGGTGTTTATAAATAACCTTACACATCTCATCAATGCAGGTGCTATGGACTCAAAATATTATTGGTATGACACTGAGTCGTTTGGAAAACTGATACACTCTGAGGATTTAGATATACCTGATAGACCAAATGAGGAAATTGTAACTCCAATAAATATGGAATCGTATCTTAAAGATGAATATATCGGGATATTTGATATACAAGCACGTAGTGAAGATGAATATTGGCGAGAAAGTAGAAAATTGGTGATGATAACCGATCTTGGTATAACAGTCAAAAGAGCGGATAATCAATTCATCGTTTGGGTTCATTCGCTTTCTTCGCTTGATCCGATAAAAGACGCACAAGTTACGCTTTTAAGCAGTAATAATCAAACTATGAAAGTAGGCAAGACCAACGGCGATGGAATGGCAAAATTGGAAGTGCCGAAAAATATTATGGAGAATTTTAAGCCATTCGTCATCACTGTCGTAAAAGATGGCGACGTTTCATTCTTGGAACTGTCAAGAAGCCAAATATCCGTTACGGACTTTGACGTAGAAGGACGACCATATCTGCAAGATGGTTATGATGCTTATGTTTATGGTGATCGTGATATATACCGTCCTGGCGAAAAGGTGCATCTGGTAACAGTAGTCAGAGGGATGAAGGCAGAATTACCGCCAGCTTTTCCATTGAAGATGGAAGTATTAGGTCCTGACAATAGGATATTTACAGAGTTTCGCAAGCGAACTAATGATAAAGGGGCATGTGACTTTGATTTTGATATTCCAACTTATGCTATGACAGGCAACTATACAGCAAGAGTGATCGTCGGCAAAGACGATGAGATCGGCAGAGGACAGTTCAGTGTTGAGGAATTTATGCCAGATCGTATGAAAGTTGAGGTTAAAACAGATGCAGAAACCTATGACTTAGGGCAAACCATTAAGATAGCAATATCTGCGGTAAATCTATTTGGTCCGCCTGCAAGTGGAAGATTAGTTGAAGTTATAAGTCAGATAGAAGATAGCCCATTTTCGCCAAAACAATGGTCAGGGTTCACATTCAGCAATCCGCAGAGACCGACAGCAAGGATAGTCAATGATTTAGGCAAAGGGAAATTAGATGATAACGGAAAATATTCATTGACGCAGAATTTGCCAGTAGGAATAATGCCATCATCATCGCTTAAAAATACCATAAGTGCAACTGTCCACGAACAAGGCGGAAGGACAGTCACAGCATATAAGACAGTCACTTTACATCAATATCAATATTATGTTGGATTGCGTCAAACCAAAGAAGGATATGGGGAGATAAACAGACCAAAAGAGATGGAATTCATCGTCCTTGATAAAAATGCCCAACCTGTTCCAAATAGAAAATGCGATGTCTTCTGTTATCGTGTAACTTGGCAAACTATAATGAAAAAAGTAGATGGCAAGATTGATTATGTGTCAGAGCGACAAGAACAATTAGAAAACTCATTTTCTGTCACATCAGGCACGACTGCTGTAAAATTTGAATTTAGACCAAGCCAATATAGCGAATACAGAGTAGAGATCAAAGATACGGGAGGGCATTCGTCAGCGATCAGTTTCTATGTTTCGGGATGGGGCTATTCGCCGTGGGCAATGAGCAAACCAGAAAGGCTTGACATAGGATTAGATAAGACATCATATAAGCCCGGTGAAACTGCAAAAGTTCAGATAAGATCGCCGTTTTCAGGACGACTTCTGCTGACCATTGATGGTGATAAAGTATATTATACTCAATCTGTCAAAATGGATAAAAATACTGCTACAATAAACGTTAAAATATCAGAAGAATATAAGCCTAATGTTTATATATCCGCAAGCGTTATCCGTTCAACGAAATCGCTTGAACGTAATGCACCTGTTCGTGCTTTCGGCGTAACTCCTGCTATGGTAGATTCAAGCAAGAACAAATTATCAATAACATTAGATACGCCGTCTAATATACGACCAAATAGTCAATTGAAGGTCTCATTCACAGTCAACGGAAGGAATAAAGAAGGATATGTCACTATCTCCGCTGTTGACGAGGGTATATGTCAACTTACTAACTTTCAACCGCCTGATCCTTTTAACCATTTCTTCGGCAAGAAACGGCTTGAAGTAACTTCACACGATATTTATTCTTGGATATTGCCAGAGATTGAGAGGGCAAAGGCATCATCAACGCCATCAGGAGGCGAACCGGGAGCAATTAGAAGACGTGTTTCGCCAATTAGCGTCGCAAGGGTAAAGCCTGTCGCATTATGGTCAGGACTTGTAAAGGTTGGGAAAGATGGCAAAGGTTCGGTTACTTTTGATGTTCCGCAGTTTAACGGCAGTCTCAGAGTTATGGCAGTATCATTCTCAAAAGATGAGTTCGGTTCTGCAAGAAAGGACGTAATTGTCCGTGATCCGATCGTCTTACTGCCGACTTTTCCAAGATTTATCGCAAGTGATGACCGATTTATTGTTCCAGTCAGTATTTTTAATGGCACAGATAGAAGGGATATTTTCACCGTAAAACTTACAGCAAGCGGTCCCGTAGAACAACCGTCGCCAAGCTCACAAAATATCACAATTTCCCCGAAAGAGGAAGGACAGGTCTCATTTACCATTAAAGCGAAAAATCAAATGGGCAAAGTGACGTTTAATTTAACAGCGAGTGGAGCTGGTGAAAAGGTATCTGATACAACGGAAGTCCCGTTAAGACCTGCGTCTCCGCCTGTTACAATGACAGGTAGCGGAGTTGTGAAAGCAGGGACAACTGGAAAATTCACGTTGCCTGCCAATTGGATACCGGGGACAACTGATTTTAGCATAACAGTCTCATCTCTGCCAGCTATTCAATTTGCAGGAAGCCTTCAATATCTACTGCAATATCCTTATGGCTGTGCAGAACAGACTGCATCAAGGGTGTTTCCGTTGCTATATTTCAATGATATGGTAAAGGTGATAGAACCGAGATTATTTGGGACAAAGAGTGCGGACTACTTCGTTACAGAAGGCATAACAAAATTGATCAATATGCAGATGCCATCAGGCGATTTTTCGTTCTGGCCCTCCGTAGGATTAGGCAACGCTTGGACAAGCATATATGTCTCTCACTTCCTTATAGAAGCTAGGAAAGCAGGATACGAAGTCCCAGACAGAGTTTATAACAACATGATTAAAGCAGTTAAAAGTCACGCAAGAAGCCCTATAACGGATAGCTGGCAGTTGGAGATAAAGACTTATGCTTGCTATGTGTTAGCG
>DTPJ01000238.1 GCA_011334435.1 Candidatus Poribacteria bacterium
CAATGAAATTAAAGAATCCGGATTGAGGGGAAGAGGTGGTGGTGGTTTTCCAACATGGCAGAAATGGGAAAGTTGCCGTAATGCCAATGGCAATCCTAAATACCTTGTCTGTAACTGTGATGAAGGCGATCCCGGAGCTTATATGGATAGATCGCTTCTTGAAGGAAATCCACATCTTGTCTTAGAAGGAATGTTGATCGGTGCTTATACTATCGGATCGCAGGAAGGCTACATTTATGTTCGCCATGAATATCCTTGGGCATGGGCAAACGCTGGAATAGCAATAAACCAAGCACGTGAAATGGGGTTACTCGGCGAGAACATATTAGGGACTGGATTTAGCTTTGATATAGACATAGCAAGAGGTGGAGGAGCGTTTGTTTGTGGAGAATCTACCGCCCTTGTCGCTTCATTAGAGGGAAGGATGGGCGAACCCAGAGACAAACAGCATTTACACACAGTAGAAAGCGGTTTATGGGAGAAACCCACAAATCTTAACAATGTTGAAACATGGGCTAATGTCCCGATCATAATCAATAATGGTGCAGAATGGTATTCAAAAATAGGAACTGAGGGAAGCAAAGGGACAAAGATATTCTCCCTTGTCGGCAAAGTGAAAAATACTGGGCTTGTGGAAGTTCCTATGGGAATTTCCCTACGAGAGATCGTCTATGACATCGGCGGTGGAACGCCAAATGGAACGAAGATAAAGGCAATCCAAACTGGCGGACCTTCTGGCGGGTGTATCCCAAGCAGTATGCTTGACATACCTGTTGATTTTGACGAATTGACAAAAGTCGGATCAATGATGGGTTCCGGCGGTATGATCGTCATGGATGAAAAAACCTGTATGGTTGATGTCGCAAGATATTTTGTGAAATTCCTAAAAGATGAATCTTGCGGAAAATGCTTGCCTTGTAGAGAAGGTCTCAAACGTATGGACGAGATACTGACAGATATTATAGAAGGGAATGGCAGTGAAGAACAGATTGAACTTCTCCATGAACTCGCTTTGGTGATGAAAGATGCTTCACTCTGTGGACTTGGCAAGACTGCCCCTAACTCGGTGCTTTCTACTTTGCAATATTTCCGAGATGAATACGAAGCACATGTCATAGATAAAAAATGTCCCGCAGGTGTATGTAAGGATTTAATAACATATTCAATCAATGCAGATGCTTGCACAGGTTGTGGTGCATGTAAAAGAAACTGTCCTTATGAAGCCATTGAAGGCGAAAGGCGGAAACCGCATGTCATTATCCTTGATCTATGCCAAAAATGTGGCTCATGTATGGACGTCTGCAAGTTTAACGCTGTTGTAATAAGCTAAAATATAGACATTTTTAAGAAGTGAGGTAATATAGAGATGAACTCCCGCACAGAAGTGAAAACTATTCCAGTAGAGATTGATGGTTTTCAAATGAAAGTAGATAAAGGTTCTACTATTCTTGAATCTGCCCATAATTGCGGAATACATATCCCTACAATGTGTTATCTTGAAGGGTTGTCGCCTTATGGTGGTTGCAGAATATGCAGTGTTGAAGTGTCAACCGATGGCGGAAAAACATTCAGGGTTTCTGCATCTTGCACTTATGAAATCCACAGACCTATAGTCGTCAAGACAGATACGCCAAAGATCAGAAGAATAAGGAAAATGCTGGCAGAATTGCTCGTTGCTTCTGCTCCAAATGTGAAACTTGCCCAAGACATTGCAGCGAGATTTGGCATAAACAAAGTTCGCTTTAAGATGGAGGACAATCGCTGTATCCTTTGTGGACTTTGTGTTAGGATGTGCCATGAACAAATGGGTGGCAAGGCATTGGCTTTTGCTGGCAGAGGTCCTGAAAAAAGGGTATCTGCACCATTCGCTATCAGATCAGAGATATGCTTGAATTGTGGCGGATGCGATTCTATATGCCCCGGCAAAATTATCCCTTGTCAAGGAATAAAAATACCGGGCGAACTCTGTGGAAAATGCATCCGTCCTGATGATATGCCTTTCTGCTGTCCAACAGGGACTTTCGGTTGTTTCTGTGAAAATAACCCATTGGAGATCGTATCCCAACCACGTTAAAAATTAGGCGTTTTCTATCATCACACATAATATCGCTATGGACATTGGCATAGAGAGAAAACAGGTAGCTATACTGAAAATTTTGGCAGATTCAAAAGAGCCATTAGGGGCAAGGATTATATCTAGAAGGCTTGAAGATGAAGGATTCCATCTGACAGAACGTGCGGTCAGATTTCATCTTCAAGTCATGGATGAAAAAAATTTAACCCAAGCAGTCGGAAGACATAACAGAGCTGGTAGGGAGATCACAGCAAAAGGACTTGAAGAGCTTGCAAATGCCCTCGTATCCGATAAGGTTGGGATGGTGTCAAGCAAAATGGATGATCTCTCCTATCGGACAAATCTTGATTTAGATACCAGATGCGGAAAAATAATCCTTAATGTGTCTATGATCAAAAAAGAAGATTTCTCCGAAGCGATAAACATTGCCAAAGAGGCTTTTGATTCTGGCATATCTGTCGGACAATTAATTGTAACCGCTGATGAAGGAATGAGATTAGGAAACTTAATTGTTCCAAAAGGTATGAAGGCTTTGGGAACGATTTGTGCTGTAACTATTAATGGGATATTGCTTCATCATCGTATCCCAATTAAATCAAGGTTTGGTGGAATTCTTCAGATAGAAAATGGACAGCCTCTGCGATTTACGGAGATAATAGAATATAACAGTTCCTCACTTGATCCTGCCGAGATATTCATTAAAAGCAAGATGACAAGTGTCTTAAATGCTGTGCGAAGTGGATCAGGAAAGGTGTTAGCTGGTTTTCGCGAGATACCGATAGCGTGCCTAAAAGAAACTGAATATATAATAAAAAGATTAGAAGAAATTGGAATTTCTGGAACAATAACTATCGGCAAACCGAATCAACCAACACTGCAAATTCCTGTTGCCAATGGATATGCAGGACTTGTTGTCCTTGCTGGTCTCAATCCAGTTGCTGCAATTGAAGAAGCTGGGATAGAGACTAAGAATATAAGCATGTGTGTTTTGGTAGATTTTCAAGAACTCACCCCGTTATCCTTGAATTTATGATTTTATTTCATACCTTTTCAATCAAACCACTGATCCTCTGCGGACAAGAGTATTTTTTTCATAAAACCTCACAAAATAGTGATCAGTAATCAGGATCAGTCAACTTTCAACCTTTAACTTTTAACCTTTTTATGAACTAGGAAGCCAATACTTAAACATTGAAAAGACTCTTCACTTCGTTCAGGGTGACACATAAATGTCATTTTGAGCGAAGCGAAAAATCTCAATTTGTAAATTGTCCAAACTTTAGTAAATAGTTAATATAATACTATAAAAATAAGTTTGACTTTATTAGATTTTTAATATATAATATTATCTAAAAGGTAATAAGTTTCCTACTTCCTACTAAAAATTAACTTTTGATAGGGTAATGTAAAAACAAATATCGTAACAGTCCAAAGCTTTTTTTCTTAATTTTTAAACCACAAAACTTTAAACTACAAAAATAAGGAGTATAGAGATGTCATTTAGTCTTCCAAATGCAAGTTCAGCCACATTAACAAGAAACAGGGTTGGACGTTCTCCGGTCTCTGGAATCTGTGTAACCTGTATAGATGGTTGTTTAGGACCATGTGAAGTTGGGAGGTCTGCATTAAGAGGCAGAGAAATACTTTATCCACAACCATACGGCAGAATCACAGCAGGCTCTGAGAAAAGCTACCCGATTGATTTTTCACACTTCAACATAAGCGGAACATGTATTGGCGCTGTCGGCGTTGAAGCGGATTCAGACAAAGCCCTTTTCCATAAGGTTAACATTGCGACAAGTGTCGGCGCAAGCAAAAAGATTGATTTAGATGTCCCGTTTTTCACAGGTGCAGTCGGTTCAACAGACATTGCCCGCATACATTGGGAATCATTAGCAGTTGGGGCAGCTATAAGTGGGACATTAGTCGTAGTCGGTGAAAATGTCTGTGGAATGGACCCACAAGGCGAGATAAAAAACGGCAAAATAGTAGAATCCCCTGAAATGCGTCGCAGAGTGGAAACATACAAAAAATGGTATAACGGAAAGGGCAATATCATCGTTCAGATGAACGTTGAGGACACGAGATTAGGAGTGGCGGAATATGTCATAGATAAATTAGGCGTAGAGATTATAGAGCTTAAGTGGGGACAAGGAGCAAAAGATATAGGCGGAGAAGTTAAACTACCTTCATTAGAGCGTGCAAAACAACTGAAAGATAGAGGTTATGTCGTTCATCCAGACCCAGATGATCCTTATGTCATAGAGGACTTCAAAAATGGCGGATTCAAGGAGTTTGAAAGACATTCAAGGTTAGGTATGGTTACTGAAGAAGGATTTTATAAGGAAGTAGAAAGGCTTAGAAAACTCGGCGCAAAAT
The DNA here is from genome assembly GCA_011334435.1 of Candidatus Poribacteria bacterium. Taxonomy (GTDB): domain Bacteria; phylum Poribacteria; class DTPJ01; order DTPJ01; family DTPJ01; genus DTPJ01. The sequence goes on from DTPJ01000238.1 coordinate 4,454, forward strand.
ATGTCACGCTTAAGACAGGGGCATATCGTCCAAGAGACCTCGCACTCGCAGTTAAAGTCGCATCAAATGCGAAACTTGATCTGTTGACGGTTGATGGAGCAAGCGGTGGAACAGGTATGAGCCCGTGGCGTATGATGAATGAGTGGGGAATACCTACGGTAGAGCTTGAAAGCTTATTCTATCAATATCTGAAAAAACTTGATGAAAAAGGAAAATTTATCCCTTCATGTGCTATGGCTGGTGGATTATCTCTTGAAGATCATATCTTTAAGGCTCTTGCATTGGGAGCTCCTTATATAAAGGCTATATGTTTAGGTAGATCAACAATGACAGCAGCTATGGTCGCAAACACTATCGGTCAAATGGCATTATCAGGAAAGTCACTTCCAATAGATGTGAGCAAATATGGTGAGACAATAGATCAAATATTTGTCGGTAGCATAGATTTGAAAGAAAAACTTGGCAATGACGAGTTCAAGAAACTTCCCCCAGGAGCAATAGGGATGTACACCTATTATGACCGTATTGGAACAGGTTTAAAGCAATTTATGGCAGGCGTAAGGAAGTTTTCATTGGAGCATATATCAAGAGATGATATATTTGCCTTGACCCGTGAAGCATCTGATGTCTCTGGTATTAAATATATTATGGACGCAGACAAAGAAGAAGCTGAAAAAATCCTTGATTTTTAATTGACGATCATATAGTATAATCGTTAGCTGTAAATAATAACCGGATTAATTTTACCAATTAATTCGGTTAAACTCTATAATTGTCAAATACTTATAAAAAGGAACGATATGGAACAGATAGCTTTTTCAAAACTGAGCGGAGCGGGGAATGATTTCGTTGTCATTGATAATCGTAAGGGGATTGTCCCAAGCGATTTATCCAAATTTATAGAAAAAATATGCGCTCGCCGAATATCCGTAGGTGCAGATGGGGTTTTGTTAGTTGAGAATTCAAATGTCGCTGATTTTAAGATGCGATATTTCAACTCCGATGGCGGAGAAGCCGAGACATGCGGTAATGGCGCCAGATGTATCGCTAAATTCGCTTATAGTGAAGGCATCGTCAAGTCTGAAAAGATGACCTTTGAGACAAAAGCAGGAATATATACTGCGGAAATAATAGGTAAAGATGTCAAAATAAAAATGGGCGATACCGTTGATATGAGGCTTAATTTTCCGATAAAACTAAGCGATGGCACATTTACAATATCTTTTGCAAATAGCGGAGTGCCTCATGCGATATTCGTAGTTGACGATCTTGAAAATGTTGACGTAGTAAAATTAGGCAGAGAAACACGCTATCATAA
>DTPJ01000474.1 GCA_011334435.1 Candidatus Poribacteria bacterium
AAAGTCGCGAAACCTTGTAGCCATCATAAAGCGTCTCAGCATGGAACTTACTAAAACTCCGCCTGTGCCTTCATAAGTTGTATAACGATCTTGAACTTCTTTATCTTTGCCTTCTTGTGCAGGATAATCAAATTCTTTTTGCGAGGTGTGAACAAATACATGATCATCAGCAACCTCGCCATAATATATTTCAGGTCTTGTAATTTTAAACTCTGGATATGAGAGACTTGGCGGAATTCCACTGACCCAAAGATATGGCTCTCCTTTTGGGGTGAATTGATTGACAGGACCTAAACAAACTCCGTAACCATGAGTGAATGTTAATCTCTTAGTAACCCATGTCTTTGACTTTGGGTCTAATTTTTTTACATCCATTTCCCTTGCTGTGATCATCACTTGGCGATATTCTTTGTTTCCCGTTATTGGATCTGTTATCCAATATCTATCTGCATCAACATCATAAAATCTATAATATGGTCGGAAAACTTGATTTTGGTTAAGATAATCCCTTGTCGCTCTACGATCCCATAGCTGAACGTTTTTGAGTGTTCCGGGGTGACTATTAACTTTGTCAAGCGTTGCCACTTCTGGAACTATCTCACTGACCTTGATTCTGTTGAGATCATAGCCAAGACGTGTATAGTATATATTACGATTTATATACTCGCGTTCAAGGATTGGCTCATTGGGACTGACCTTTATATATTGAAAGATTATCGGAATTACCCATAGCAAGATAATATAACTGCCAAACCATAAAGCAATCGGAAGTGTTATCAAAAATTTTTTCTTCCAAAAACTATTGATTATAACACATAAACCGACTAAACATATTATCCCCATATAAATATAATATGCTGGTATGCGAATATTTACGTCAGTATATCCTGCTCCAAATGTAAATCCGTTTTCTGAATAGACAAGGCGATGGATATTTACATTGCTTCTCCATATAGAAGCAAACAATATCAGTAACCAGAGAAACGAGAGATGAAATACTCCCCTTTTATTTACATATATTCTTGATTGAGAATCCCGTCGGCGATATTGATCATATTGTAACCCAATGATCGCTAATGTCACCCAAAATAGACCTTTTGCCCATAGGCTTGTGAAGTTTTTTATAGGCATATCAAAGAGATAATAGCTCAAATCCTTGCCAAATTGTGGATCAACAACTACTTCTTCTTTGCCAGATTCATTTTTCATCAGATAAGGCTCTTTTTCTTGATACCTTCTGAAATCATCCCAATATGGAATGGAAACTGCCCCCATAACAAGCGATATTACAACTATCAATAATATTAAAGACCGATTGATAATGCTTGTCCTTCCTGCTCCCCATCTTTGGAATGAACCAGGGATCGGGCATAGTCTCCATGCTATAAAAAAGTTTGTTAGCATAAAAACCATAGCCATTAAAGTAAATTTTGCAAATAATTTCCAAGGGAGATTATTCAACTCCCAGAACATTTTCTCAAACCCTAAGCTCTTAAACCAAAGAAGTTCTATATAAAAATATGATAATCCTGGCCAAAAGACTATACATCCAATCGCCAAGCCGATGATTATCATAAATACACCTTTGACTCTTGTCGCTTTTATTCGCCTTTTTATACCATTTATAATCATTATTACGCCTATAAAAGCGAATAGTAAAAATAAAGCTATTGCAAGAAACATAATTATTGTAGATACAAATAATCCTACATGCATTAACAAACGACCTCTTATTTTTCAAAAATTAGCTAAAATAGTTCGCTTTCACGAATTATCACATAAAGTATCCTGCTAATCAACGACGCATTAAGATAAACTACAAATATAACAAATAGGATGCGAAAAATTAACGTCTTTCTTTTATCTTGCCTCCAAGATAACATCATAGTATATGCGATTGTATTTGCTACAATCATTCCACCAGAGATCAATCTTGATATGAATTTTTCAACTGCTGTTGGGGCTTTAAATTCGCTTGTCACTGGCACCCAAATAGTAAATGAAAGACTGATAAAGGCATATAGCAGAAAATAATATGCAACTATCATCCGCAACGCACCGACGTTCTTATGCGTTAGGATAAACATAGATAAGTATAGACGGAGCAATTCCGATATTTTGCTTGGAGTTTTGATCTCAGATAAGTTTTTCTTCTGATCTTTCTCTTTCATATTTTTCTCGTCTTTCGCGTAGATATGTCGGCACAGGCACATCCCACCAACCAGCGACTTTTCCGCCTGAAAATGGGAAATTCCTTTCTACTATTACTTCAATTACCGATGTTTTACCAGATTCAAAGGCTTTTTCCAAAGCGGGCTTTATATCGTCGCCATTTTCAACTCTCTGTGCGAAGCAACCGAAAGCAGAAGCGATAGCTTTAAAATCTGGGGAATAGATACTGCCATCAGGTTTAACAAAATCAGTTGCAAATGTCCTATCTGCACCATAGACAGCGGTTTGTAAATCCTTAATAGAGATCCAGCCCATATTATTTGCTATTACTATCACTATCGGGACGCCATATTGAACGGCGGTAGAAAGCTCTTGCATAGTCATCATAAAATCGCCATCGCCGAGAATTCCGATAACCTGTCTGTTGGGATAAGCTAATTTTGCACCGATGCTTGCGGGAACTGTAAATCCCATAGTAGAAAATCCGCCTGTTGTTAGACATGTCCTTGGCATATAAAATGGGAATTCCTGCAATATTTGAGCTTGTGTGTTGCCTGATGAGCTTACGACTATGGCGTCATCATCAAGAAAATCCCTTATCTCCACCAGCATCCTTGATATAGTTGTTGGTGTGCCTTCATATTCTCTAAATTCCCTCATACTATCAAACCATTCTGATACAAGCCTTTTAATCTCCATAGCATAAAAACGTCTATCGTCCATTGAAGTTGACTTTAATCCTTCAATTATCTGAGATAATGCAGATTTAGCATCCGCCACAATACCAACTTTGCACGGATAATTCTTGCCTATCTCATTTTCGTCTATGTCAATGTGGATCAATTCCGTCGGTGGAATGGAAAAACTTACGCCATGTTTGTATGACGAAGTAGTCTCATCGGCAAATCTGCAACCTACTGCAAGCAGGACATCAGCTGATGAAGTAAGTTTATTACCGCAAGTTGTGCCTTTTGAACCAGTATGCCAACCGTAAAGTGGGTGATTTTCAGGGAAGGCACTTTTGCCCATCATAGTAGTCACAACCGCGGAATCCAAAAGCTCAGCAAGTTGGCGAAGTTCATTACAAGCATCAGAAGCTATGACACCTCCACCAGCTAATATCACAGGGCGTTTTGATCTTGCGAGCAGTTTAACTGCCTTGTCTATCGCCTTTGGATCGGGCAATATCCTTCCCATAGGCTTTCTTTCCTCAGGTTCGGGGATTTCAACATCCGCGGAATCACATTGAACATCCATCGGCATACTGATCAAGACAGGTCCTCTGCGACCAGTCATCATATAGCCAAATGCCCTCTGCATAATGTGTGGCAACTGGGCAACGTCGGTAACCTGCCAATAACGTTTTACGATAGGTTCCATAATGCGGGGAAAATTTGAGTTATGCTGACGTTCAATCTCTTGAAGGACGCCTTTGCCGAACATGTGCGTATGCGTGTCTCCAGTAATGACAAGCACTGCTGTTGAATCAACATAAGCAGTGGCAACGCCAATAGCGGTATTAATTGCCCCTGGACCTATTGACGTAAAGACCGCCAATGGCTGTCCAGTAACGCGATAATAGCCATCAGCGAGATGGACAGCGCTCTGTTCATGCCTAACCATAAGTGTCTTTATCTTATCTTGACGTTCTTTTAATGCGTCAACAACTCCAAGTATGCCATGTCCGGGTATTCCGACGATATAAGGCACTTTTTCTTTTATAAGATATTCTGCAATAATTTCCCCGCCTGTAAGTTGCATATCTATCTCCCTCTTTGTCATTTATGTCCGCGAATGCTATCTATGATTAAAAATCACTCAAGCAGATCGGCAACCCATTCAATATCCAATTCTTGAAGACCTCCTCTTGTAGGGACGCCAGTATCTTTATCCCAGCCCATCATGTCATAATAAACACTAATGGCATTATTAAGCCTTTCCTCACCAACACTGACGCCAGCTAATGGACCCTCTTTGAATGGTTCGTGCATACGTTTCGGCAAATAGTCATCTGCCTTTGTCATACCTGAAAGGACATTGAAGGCACGAGCCATAGTTGTTGCCCGTTGACCGACCTTCATAAGTTCCCAAGTGGTTGTATCCCATCCAGTAATGGCATGGACAACCTCAACTTTTTTATTATAATCGTAAGGCAAGAAGACACATAGTCCAGCACAGTTGCAGAAGCTATTCCAATGCTGTTGATAGACAAACATTCTGACTTTTCCGGGGCTAAGGTCATTCCCGGGCAAGCCTTTGAGGACACCAAGTCTCAGTAATCCTCCAGGGTGTTTCCCGGGTCCTGAGTCATGGATTGACTGCATGTGATCTGCCCCAGTAGGCGACACCGCATATCCCATTCCCATACCTTGCTTATACCGAGGTTCATGCATAGGGAATTCCTGACCTTTGACGTGCATAGCAAATTCCTCTGCACCTTTGCCAAAATGCTTCGCTGCACGCATACATCCCTCTGCTAAGATATCGCCGATACCCTCTCTTTTTGCGATCATCTCCGTCATTTTCACCATAGCTTCCGCATTGCCAAATCTCAGTTCTATTCCATCAGTATCTTTTTTAGTGATAATGCCATTCTCAAAGCATTCCATAGCGAAGGCGATGGTTGTCCCAGTGCCGATGGTATCAAGTGAATATGCGTTGCATATCTGATTTGCCATCGCTACCGCTTTAAGATCGCTTACGCCACAGCATGAGCCAAGCGAACCTAACGTTTCATACTCAGGTCCGCCATATTTCGGATCAACTTTGTATGGTTCATCAACTTTGACGACACGTTTACACTTCACAGGGCAAGCATAACAAGTTCCTCTATCTATCAAAATAGTATCTCGCATCTTTTGACCGGATATTTCCTCTGCACCCTCAAAGACACCTTCGCGGAAATTTCTTGTCGGCAATCCGCCATCTTTGTTAAGGTCTAATAATCCACCTGCTGTCCCTGTATCCTGAAAGCCTTTGGAGTAATTTTCATTTGTCCATTTTACAATCTCTTTTATCTTTTCGTTGTCTGCAACGGGGGGAGGATTTTTGCCCCTGACAGCGATGCCTTTTAAATTTTTTGATCCCATAACCGCACCAAGACCAGAGCGACCATAAGCACGATTTACGTCATTTAATATACAAGCTAATCTTACCATCTTTTCGCCTGCTGGTCCTATAAGAGTTGTCTTGATCAATTTATCGCCAAGTTCCGATCTGATTGCTTCTTCTGTTTCAAGCGTAGTTTTGCCCCAGAGATGTTTTGCAGATCGGATTTCTGCGGTTTTTTCACCTAACCATAGATAGACAGGTTCATCTGCTTTGCCATCAAAAATTATAGCATCGTATCCAGCTCGTTTAAGCTCAGGTCCCCAATATCCACCAGCCTCACCTTCGCCAAAGCCATTTGTCAATGGTGATTTCCCGCCAGCACTATTACGTCCACTTCCTGCTATTCGTCCACCAGTTATGACGCCAGTAGCAAATATAAGTTTATTTTCTGGACTTAAAGCGTCTATTTTGGGGTTTAGCTCTTTTAAGAGATAATAAGCTATAAATGCTCGCCCACCCATATAGCGACGATAAAA
>DTPJ01000802.1 GCA_011334435.1 Candidatus Poribacteria bacterium
ATTTCAGAAGTTGATCTCGTGAGACTTTCAATCTATTTGTTCTTATAAAAAATGGGGGACGAGAATTATTGGCTATGCAAAGATTGATCGTTTGCTCAATTCCAAACCTGTTTAGCCATCGTCTAACCATCCATTCTGGGTGAGAATATTTAGCGGATATATGCTCAACAGGCTTTATATTCAGATCGGGATATTTTATATCTTTTACCCTTACAGCTCTACGAAGAACCGCGTTGACAAGACCAGATGCCCTTGAATTTCCATATTTTTTGGCGATCTCTACAGATTCATTTACCGCTGCATAGTCAGGCACTTTGTCCATATAGTAAATTTGATATAGACCGAGATAAAGTATCAATAATATTTTTGGATCAAGTTTCTTGAATTTTTTAGGCGGGATAAATTGATTGACAATATAATTGAGATTGCCTTTCCAGCGAATTGTGCCGTAAACAATATCAGTTAGAAATGCTTTGTCTTTTTCAGTCAGATTTTTTCTCTGTATAGTCCTATTGAGAATATCATGTGCATTTTCGTTTTTGGCATCAGTTTCTAAGAGAATATCTAATGCGATTTGACGGATTGATTTTTCCACTATCGTCTCATCATTTTCCTTCCGAGAACTAAAATAAAGAGGGTGATCATTGAGATACCGATCAGTGCTTCAAGCATGATAAATGGACGCATATATCCTTTAATATCAAATTCGCTCTGTCCAAGTGTCGCAAAAGTCGTAGCACTTAAATAAAGCGAATGTAACACTCTTAAAAGCAGATTATTTGAGGACTCAGGATCGGCTCTATAAATAATACCGCTTGGAAAAAAGTATATTATAGCAAAGAATATTATAGTCAAAATCCATGTAATAAAAACATTTTTAGGTTTTTCACCATATCCGCATATAAGATCATATAGATATGATGTGAAACGTTTAATTGACCATTTTTTCATTCTCATACGTTTCATTAGCATTTCTTTATAGAACATATTTCCAGCGTCTTCATAAGCTCCTGCTTCTGTATATGCCATTTTGGCTTTACAATAGTTTTCTTCTGCTTCCATCCACATTTGTGCTCTTCTGTAAGCATCGCCTGATTGTGCATAGCTTAGACCAGCACTTCGCCATGCCCTTGCGGTTTGACATGCTTCGCCTGACTGTTGATAGCTAATAGCCACTTCCTGCCATTTTCCCGTCTCGCGATAGCATTCACCAGCCCGACGATAGCTTTCTCCCGCCTTTTCATATTCCTTGCTTTGTTCATAGGCATAACCTGATTGTGTATAGTTAAAGCCTGCACCAAGCCATCTCTCTGCTTTTTCATAAGCTTCGCCAGAAAGCTCATAACTAAAACCAGCTTTTGACCAATTCCTTATACGTTTATATGCTTCACCAGATTGTCCATAATTATAGCCGGCGTCTTCCCATGCCTGCAACTGCATATAGGCATATCCAGCCCAACCATATAATAGTCCAGCTTTTTCGTAGTCCTCAATCTCAGAAAGTTCTTTGGCTTTATTCTCTAATAACCGTGCTTTTCTGAAAAATTGTAGTCTCTCCGCATCTGTTAAATGATCTACCAATGCCATTTCTTAATCCAAGTTTTATCCTTAGATAGGATTTTGCTCAAATTTAAAAAATTCAATCAATTCCCAATAAGTTATTTTCCAAACATCATTTTCTTTTTTGAAATTAATCTTGCCAGATGCCTCAATATCATAGTCAGCAGCGTCTGGTGGCTTTGTTTGTGCCTTAATTTTAATTCGCATTAAAACAGAGGCATTGTCACCATCAATTTTAATGTCGCGATTGACAAACTTGAATTCAATTTTTGTATATTTATCAATTATGGTCTCTATGGATTTTGGTATTGCATCATAATTTGCGGGAACAACACCAGCTATAACACCAAAAATTGTCGCATCACTATTGCTTGCAACATAACTCTTGGAAAAATTAGCTTGTATGTCTGGAATTTTGTTGCCATCAAGAGATGCAATATTTGCACTTATTGAATCTAATATCAGGTTGATCGGAGCGTAAGGGCTTTTGCTTGGGATCAGCGATACATTGTAAGATAAAAGCTCTTGTTTAAAAGAAAACGAATCCTTGTATTCTTGATAATCAGTTGCAGTCACTATAATTTCAAGCTTATCAGAAGTAGGAATTGACTTTATCATATATTTTCCATTGTCATCGGTTTGGGTAGTTTTTCCAGCTATTTGGACAGATGCACCTTTAATAGGTTGTCCAGTTTCTTTATCAATGACTGTTCCAAAAATATCGCCCTGTTTGATGATAATTTGATCTTCTTCAGACCCATTGCCGCAACCGATGAAAATTGTTATACTAAAGATCAATAGGATTGAAAGATAGCAATTCACCATATAAGCATCACCGCCTTTGGTTAATTGAGCGATAAAAACCCAAAACTGGTGACTAATAGAAATTAAAGAGGTAGGATTTTCTCTGAGTATATTTTACATCATCAAATATAATATGTCAAATGTTGAGAAAAATACAGGAGACTGTATTAATTTAGTAGGCAACAAAAAAGCCATCTGTTATAATATACCCCGTATTATATAAGTATTATAATAAACAAAACAAATAAACAAAGGAGAAACAGATGGCTGATAATATTATAAAACAAGATGACCACATAAGGCAAGAAGAAATATTGCAGTCCTTTCAATCTATCTTTGCATAGTCAACATGCTTATAGACCTTGGGTTAGAGCATTAAAGGAACTGATTACTTTGGATTACCTACTAAATTAATACAGTATCCTGGAAAAAAACAAAAAGTTGCATTTTACATACGTTTATGTTATTATATAAATAGATTTTGAATTATATTATTTTGAGACTCATTCGTTCTTGTGTTTAGAGATTAAACTGATGATAAGTGACTATTTTGAGTATATATTTGATACATTCATTGAACTTAAAGGAGATCGCAAATCTGGCGAGGATAAGTCAGTGCCAGGAGGGCTGGCTTATATAAACGGTCAAAAAATTGCTGTGATCGGATTTCAGGGGATTGTATCTGATGGTGTTACTAAATATCCAGAGCCAGAAGGCTACCGCAAAAGTATAAGATTGATGACTCTTGCGGAGACATTTAATAAACCTGTCCTAATTTTTACTGATATTCCCGAGATAGACAACTCTGTTTCCACAGAAAAGCAAAAAATGTTAGAACCGACAGTGCATGCTTTGGAATGTATGCTCAATTTAAAAGTGCCTATCATATCTGTTATAATGGGTATGAACAATAATTCGTTAACTCTTGATTTATGTGCATCAGATCGGATCATTATGTATGATGGGGCATCTTGCATATTAAATATAGCTGGATATGATCTATCAAAAAATAAGGAGATCATCCAAAACATCAGTATTAGTTCAGACGAATTGGTCAAAATGAACATAGTTGATAGAGTCGTAAAATATTTGCCTGATGATCTAAAATCAAATGGGAAACTTTTAAAAGATGTCATTATTGATGAATTAAATGATCTTTTTAAAACTAACCCTTCCGCACTTGTAGAACAAAGATTTAATAAGCTTCAAAGTAAATTTTTAAGTCTTAAAAGTGTCTATAATCAAATGAAAAAACACTTATGATTCTCAAAAGGAATAGGATGTAATAACATGTTTCAAGCAAAATTAAGAAAGTGGACAAGTTATATCACAGAACCCATAGCTAAGCTAATCGCATCAATAGGCGTAACAGCTAATATGCTAACGATCATAGGATTGATCTTTGGTATTGTTGCTGGCGTTTGCATCGCATTAGGACGACTGAAACTCGCTGGTATTTTGATTTTGATCGGCGGAAGTTTTGATATGATGGATGGTGCAGTCGCAAGAGCTACTAATAAAAGCACGCCATTTGGGGCTTTGTTAGATTCCGTTGTTGACAGATATTCTGAAGGTATAATTTTTCTTGGATTAGCAGTTTATTTCGCGATGGAAGGGAGCATCAAAGATAGAGTTCTTGGTCTGATCCCGACATGCCTTGGTCTGATTAGTGCATTTTTGGTAAGCTATGTTAGAGCAAGGGCAGAGGGTCTGCAAATAGACTGCAAAGTTGGACTTATGCAAAGACCTGAACGAGTATTGCTTCTTGCTGGAGGAGTATTGTTACGAAATATCCCAATCGCTAATATTAGTGTTTTGATATTAGCACTATGGATCCTTGTTATCTTGTCACATTTTACAATATTACAAAGAGTGTTTTTTGCTCAAAGAAATCTTCAAAGCGCATTATAAGTTAAAGTTTAGGGCTAAAAATTAAGGGTTGAATCTGCTTTTTGAAACTTTGCAGTATTTGACCTAATTAATGTCAAGTAATATATCGGGGGAAAATGGGAATGCTAAATTTATATCGCAGTAAAAGATCAGGTTTTTCGCTTATCTATATTCTGATAATCATTGTCGTAGTCGTAATAATAGCAGTAGTAGCGGCACCAAGATTGTTGCGACAACAAGAAAAAGGCAAACGAACAACCGCTGTAAATGACATAGATGCTATCGGTTTAGCATTAGATATATATGCCAGCCATAACGGCACCTATCCAAGCACTGAACAAGGCTTAAAATCACTTTGGGAAAAACCGATAATAGCACCGATCCCAAACAAATGGCAAGGACCATATTTAGACAAGCCAATTCTTAAAGACCCATGGGGCAATGACTATATTTATATATATCCCGGAAAACATAATAAGCATGACTATGACCTTATATCCTATGGTAAAGATGGTGCTTATGGTGGCAAAGGAGATAACGAGGATATAACTAACTGGACTGAAGAAGAATGATAAGATTAATCTGTGCGTTGATCCTTTTACTGCTGATCATCGGTTGTGGTGAAGATGAGCAAAGCCCGCCTATTATATTTAGTCTAACTGCAAATCCTAAAATTGTATCGCCAAGTGAAGCATCTACTATTACAGTTGAAGCAGGCGACCCTGATAAAGATAAACTCTTATACCAATGGACTGCGGAAAATGGAAAAATTATCGGTGAAGGCAAGACAATAAAATGGGAATCGCCTGACAAGGAAGGCAAATATGAGATAACTGTAACAGTAAGTGACGGAATAAATTCAGTAAATAAGAAAATATATTTAAGAGTATGGACACCAAGACCCGGTGACTATTATCCGCTTGCGGTTGGAAATAAATGGGTATATAAAGATAAAAAAGATAACATCATAACATTTGAAGTTATAGATACAATAGACATTTCAGGAACAAAAGTCTTCGTCAAAAGGACAACAACGTCAAACATTGAAGATGCAACAAATTATTCTTATATTAGCAAAGGAAAAGATATTATAAATCAACATGCGGTAGGTGGATCAAGTGCAGGCGATGACACGCTTATATTTACCCCGATCCTTCCTTTATACAAGTTTCCTCTTATACCTGATGAATCGTGGGATATAGAGTTCCAAGTCAATGTCCCCGATGGTTTTTTTGTTGGAAATGGAAAAGCGATATACAAGGTTTTGTCAGAAGAAGATATAACCGTTAAAGCAGGGACTTTTAAGCATGTGTTCCAAGTAGAAGAAGATTTCGTATGGGAGATATTTGGTCAACAATTGGATCATACTATAAGCAAACAATGGTTGGCGCCAAATGTCGGCATAATAAAATTTATAAATGAACAGACAAGAGGCGGAGAAACCTTCATCACAGAAGCAGAATTAGAATCATATTTAATA
>DTPJ01000452.1 GCA_011334435.1 Candidatus Poribacteria bacterium
GTGTTTATATGAAAATGTTCATTAGATAAAGCAAAATGCCACCTATGAAAAAGTCTGTCATTCCTGCGGAAGCAGGAATCCATTTCTTTGTTATGATTTTTCTGGATTCCCGTTTTCACGGGAATGACAAATGTGGAGCATTTTCATTTTTATATAGCTTTCTAATCCTTATGATAATTGGATTTAACTGGTTTTCAGAATTCTCAGTTAGGAAATCTTTTTTTGGTATTACTTTTTATAAAGATTCAAGCATAGGAATAAAAATATGATAGTTCATACACTTACGCTTGGACCCATGCAGGCAAATTGCTATGTATTGGAATGTGAAAAAACAAAATCTGCGATAGTAATTGACCCCGGCGATGAAGCAGATGAGATATTAGATACTATCAAAAACCGTGGACTAAAATTAGAATTTATAGTAAACACTCATGGACATATAGATCATATCTCTGCAAATGGTGACCTAATAAGAAAGACTTCCGCAAAGCTATGTGTCCATCGTCTTGATGCGGACATGATAGTAAATCCACAGAGTAATCTATCATTTTTTCTTGGTAATCCAATATCATCGCCTCCACCTGATATAATTCTTAACGATGGAGATATTATAGAATCAGGGACGATCAAATTAAAAGTCATTCATACACCCGGACATAGTCCCGGTAGCATTGTCCTCTTAACTGATTCAGCTATTTTTAGCGGTGATCTGCTCTTTGCAGGAAGTATTGGAAGATATGATTTCCCTGGCAGTTCATATAAGCAAATTATGGAATCGCTGAAAAAAATAATAGACCTCGGCGATGATCTTATCGTCTATCCGGGACATGGTTTTGAAACAACAATCGGTGAGGAAAAAGAAACCAATCCATTTCTTAGTGAAATTTGATTAGGAGATGCCAAAGTGAAAATAGGAATAATATCTGACACACACGATAATATGCCGAAAATAAAGGAAGCTGTTTCATTATTTAATATGAAGCAAGTGGAGTTTGTCATCCATGCAGGCGATTATGTCGCCCCATTTTCTATTGCACCACTTGATGATTTGAAGTGTGATTATATCGGTGTTTTCGGAAATAACGATGGTGAAAAGGCTGGACTAACGAAAAAATCCAAAGATAGAATAAAAGTTCCGCCATATCATATAACGTTAGGAAATAGAGAGATCATCATTCTACACGACCCAAACGATATTGACAACTTGATTAAAAGTCAAAACTATGATATTGTTATATATGGACATACACATAATCCTGTGATAGAAAGACATAACAAAACATTGGTCATTAATCCGGGCGAATGTTGCGGTTGGTTAAGTGGGAAAAGCACGGTTGCAATATTAGAGCTTGATGATCTGACAGCAGAGATCGTAAACGTATTTTGATGTATCTGAGACAACCAAAATCAATAAAGCTTGCAATGATAATATCTATTACGCTACATATTGCTTTTTTTATTCCACTCACCTTGATAAAACTTGGCAGTGAATATGATACAAAAGGGAAAATATCAATATCTCTCATCAAAGGGAAAGAAGCCAAGTTAGATCGTCGTTCAGTGCCAGTAAGAGAAATCCCATCTTTTAGTGATTCCCCTCAAAGATACGATTTAGGGACAATGGCTAAAATTGGAATAAGCAACACTCCATCACCATTAGTATATACAGAAAGAGAGTTTCCAACAGCGATCTCTAAATATGAAGGCTTGCCTTATGAAGTGCCACAAAATGTGGATTTAACAGCGAAATATCAAAAGCCTGATACTCATAAAACTGAAATAAGCATTAGAGAAATCAGTCCAAAACCCGTTAGCGCGAAAGTAAATATAGTTGATGGGAGTAAATTTGTTAAAGATTCTGCTTTGAAACTTGAAAAGCCAGAGATCAAGTTTACAGAAGAGAAAACTAAAATCTTACAAAATTATCTTATATCAGTGCGTAAGAAGATAGAATCTAAGAAGAGATACCCTATCTCTGCAAGAAATGCTGGTATTGAGGGCAAAACTGAAGTAAAACTAACTATATTAAAAGATGGTCAACTTGATAAAGTAGAGTTGATAAAATCGTCGGGAAGCGAAATTCTTGATAATTCAGCACTTGAAAGCATACAATCTGCTACTCCATTTCCACCGATTCCTGCTATATTGGAGAAGGAAAAGATAGAAGTTAGCATTTCATTGGTATTTAGTATGGAAAAATCACAGTAAATAATATCCTAATCCAAATGCAGTAGGTCCTGCATGCGAAGTTATAACAGTTCCTATATAATTTCTGTAAAGCTCTTCAAATTGAACTTCCGATTTAAGCTGAGAGATTAATTCCTCACTGTTTAACGTATTTTCACCAAATATAAAAGCAGCTTTTAGGTTTTTACCTTTTTGTGCATCTTCTTTGACTAACTCAACCATTCTACTTATCAAACGCCCACTTCCACGTATTCTCTCAACAGGTCTGACAAACCCATCTGAAACCGCCAAAAGTGGTTTTATCTTTAACATTGTCCCTAAAAATCCCTGTGCCTTGCCTATCCTCCCGCCCTTTTGAAGATAATCAAGGCTATCAACAGAGAAATAAACCCTAATCTTTGACTTTAACTCATCAGTCAAACTTAAAATCTCTTTTATATCAGCACCATTTTTTGCAGCTTTTGCCAGCTCTAATACTATTATCCCTAAACCTACTGACACTGTTCTTGAATCTATAACATTGATTTTATATCCCGGCAGTTGTTTTTGAGCAGTTGACGCAGATTGTGCTGTTTTACTCATATCCAAAGATATGTGAATTGAGACAATATCGTCTTTATCTCCGATTTTGGTATATGTCTTTATAAACTCCTCTACTGATGGCTGGGATGTTGTGGGAAAGTCATCGGTTTCTTTTAACATTTGAAAAAATTCTAATGAGGTTATATCATAAAAATCACGGAAAGCACGATTTCCTAAATGGACAGTAAGTGGAACGACCTCAATTCCATATCTTTCTACAATTTCTTTGGTTAGGTCACAAGTGCTATCTGTTACTATTTTTACCATATTCCACCCCCTGATGTTTAAATGATATTTTTTTGAAAAGCAGTTTAAAAACTATCCCTACTATGATAAATCCTGAGATAAAATAACCCAAAAGGATCGGCAATAGTTTTTGCCTTTTATATTTTATAACCATTATCTATCACCCTTTCGTAAACCTTTATTAGATCATCAAAAGCCTGATCCCAAGAATAACGTTCAGCTAAAATTCTTGCGGATTTTCCCATCTGTTTTCTTAGTTCAGTATTAGCGATAAGAGTTTCTATACTATTGACGAAATCTTCAAATACGTCAGTTCTACATAAGAACCCAGTTTTCCCATTCTCCATAACTTCCTTCGGACCACCTTGATCCATAACCACCACAGGAAGACCTGACGCTTGTGCTTCAAGGACAACCAATCCTAAAGTATCTGTAACTGATGGAAAGACAAAGATGTCCGATGAAGCAAAAGCCCGATAAAGCTCTTCTCCATGTAAAAAGCCCGGTGCAGTAACATCATCGCCCAATTCTTTTTTTAGAGATTCTCTGAGAACCCCATCTCCAGCAACAAAAAGATGGATATTTCTATGTTTTTTACGCAGTTCAATAAAGGCTTTTTTTAGCAGTTGTATGTTCTTTTCTGGTGATATTCTGCCAGCGAAAAATAATATGATCTTGTCATCAAACTTTTTTCGGAAATTTTCATCTCTTTTTTGAGGATGAAACGCAGTGGTATCTACACCAGAACGAAATAGACCGAATGATTTTCCATTTATATATTGCCTGATCTCATCCTGTGTGCATTGAGAAGTAGCAAGTATAATATCACAATTTTTGTAGAAATTATCACACATTTCTTCCACGCGATGGCTAAAATATTCTGATCCTGTTCTTGCTTTTGTAAATGCTGGAATATTAGTATGGAAGGACCCAACCAAAGGTAGTTTAAAATCTCTTTTTTTGCGAAGGAAAGTGATGTCAGTTCCAATAATTAATGATGGCACTGTAAACGGAAACTTCATCAAATATCTTCCAGAAGCGTAAATCGCATTTATGCCCATAGTAGATGGTTGAGTGAAATGGACAATATCAAAAGAGTTTTTCTCAAAATCTGCCATCAGTTTCGGATTAGGAACTAATAAATCCAAAAGCAATTCATTATAAAAAGGTAAATACCAAGGGATTATCGGCTTAAATCTTTTAACACTAACTGTCTCCCCAATTCTCTCGGTTCCATTTTCATCGCCATTAGTATAGATCGTGAGAAAAATGCCTTTTTGATTTGCGTAATTTGCATATTTTTGTGCTATGACTGCAACTCCATCAGTATAATTGCGGTGAGAATCATAGCTATCTGTAAAAAAAGCTATACGCATTATTCTGATCTCCTGCCAATAATGTCCTATTACTAAAAATATATCTAATAATAAATAATAAACAATTTGAACAATTAAATCAATGGTTCTCTGAAACGAAAATTTGACTGTTCTAACAAAAGTCAAGCTTTTGTGCTTGCTCTGGTGGGTTTTCGGTATAAACTATCGCTAGGACTTATGGACTTACTTCTGTCGTAAATATAATAACTCTTATATAGGTGATAGTAAAGATGAAAAAATACTCAAACAGAAAAGAGATTCATTACAATAACGCCTACGTTAATATTATCTTCGTGTCTGTCGTTGCTTTTGCATTTACATTGAGAATCTCTACCAAAAATTTATTTGGACCTAAATTGTCATGGATTCATTTTGATTTATGACGGATATTTATATATGTCGCATTATAAACCACTTTGATAATCGTTACAAACGTTTGATTTATATAAAATCCAATCTGTAAAACCGCATAAAAACACACATTTACAGTAAAATTATGTTAAAAAATAATTGTGGCATAATTTATGCTAAGTCAATTCTAAAAAACTATAATTTCACAATGAAATGTGGGAGTTTTTACTATGGTAGAGATAACGTCCATCATTAAAATTTTGAAGGAAAATGAACTTATAAATAAGGAAAATGAACTATTACATAAAGAGATAGAATATTTATTGAAGGAAAAAGCCGAATTAGAGGCACAAAATGAAATGTTGAAAAAATATAAAGAATTATATTGTCAATACGTGCTTTGGAAAGAATGGTGAAAATGGATTCCTGCTTCCGCAGAAATGACAGAATATAGAGTAAGTCTGAAAGTCAGATACAAAATTTCAAGTCTGATTTTTCTTATTTATTCTTTCATTTTTTTTCTCAAAGTTGTCCTGCTAATGCCTAATACTGAGGCTGCTTTGACTTGATTTTGTTTATATTGATCAAGAGTTGTCTTTATAATAAAACTTCCAACATGGTCAACTATCTCATCATAAGGGTTAGTTGAGCCTGATTGAATTTTCTGCATAAGGACATCAGCAATTGCTGAGTCTAATGAGTGATAAATAGATGATGAATGCTCAATTTTTTTAATGCTACTTGGCAGATGCTCAGGAAGTATTAGATCGCCTTTACATAAAACTGCTGCACTTTTAATCGCATTTTCAAGTTCTCGGACATTTCCACTCCAATCATATTCAAGTAAGACACTCATAACATTGTTATCAACCCCTATTATCTTTTTACCTAAACTTTCATTAGCCATTTCTATAAAATGACGAACTAAAAGTGGAATATCGTCTTTACGTTCTCGTAATGGCGGTATTTTTATATACATTACTCTTA
>DTPJ01000142.1 GCA_011334435.1 Candidatus Poribacteria bacterium
AATCTCGTTATGTGGAAATAGTAAAATATGCCTAAATTATCAGGGATAAGCCATCAACGGGCAGTAAATGCTTTCAAAAAAGCAGGCTTTTGGATCACGAGGCAAGGAAAACATACAACAATGACAGATGGGAAACGTATTATTACTATACCCAGAGCGAATCCGATTAATTCTTTTACAATGGCTGGAATTATAAAAGATGCAGGTCTTAGTATTGAGGAATTTAAGGAATTATTATAGGTTTTTCTCATCAGCCGAAAAAGTTGTACTACAGAAATCTCATCTTCAATACAAAACAGGGGGGATAAATGAAACATCTTGAAATTTGGTTTCTGGTATTTGTCTTTGTTTGTATGTCAATAAGTATTGCATGGGGAGGAGATATACTGGACGTCAAACTTGAAAGCCCGTCCATTGCAAAAAACAAAGTTGGTATTTCAAGCACTAGATTGATAAATGTGTATATTCCAACTGGCTATGAAAACGGGAATTTACGCTATCCTACGATATATTGGATAGGTGGATATACAGATAATAACCTTTATAACTATTCAAAAATGCTTGACGATGCTATACAAAATGGCAAAATCGCTCCTGTAATTGTTGTTTTTATCAATACACCTGAGGGAACTTGGTTTGTAAATTCTGATATTACCGGATATTGGGAGGATTTTCTCGTAAAGGAGATTGTGCCTTATATAGATAGCAATTATCGCACAATACCAGATATGAAAAAGCGTGGCATTGGTGGACATTCAGCAGGCGGTTGGGACGCCATAATGTTGCCTTTATTTTATCCGGGAATTTGGAGTGCCGTTGGGACAAATGATGCTGCTATAGGAATTCCATGGGAACTTATTTTTGATTGGCAAGAAGTTGTCTCCTCTGATCAGGAATTCAGAAAATTTCTTACTTTAATGTTTGCTACTAGACTATCAACTTTTTTTAGTTCAATTTTTAATTCAAATATTTTGGATTATAACGAAAAAAATACATATGTAAAAGTTGCTTGGGAATTAGCATCACGAATTAGCCCTAATCCGAATAATTCAAATGGAGTTGATCTTCCACTGACGGAAAATGGGGAATGGGTACCAGAAATAAGAGAAAAGTGGCGTGATTTCAGTATTTTAGAATATAAAACAATAGAAAAATATCGTAAGGAACTTAGCCAACTTTCTTTGAATATTACCGTTGTCAATAAAAATCCCCCTAATACTTCTGGTTATGAAAATGAATACTTTATAGAACTTCTAAAATTAGCAGGAATCCCTGTAAATCGTATGGAAATGCCCGGGAACCATACAGATTATATAGGTGAGCGATTTATCGCACTCGTAGAAGCTATGTTACGTGGTCTAAATGTCACCTCTGTTGATTCTAGAGGCAAGGTTGCTACAACATGGGGAAATATCAAGAATGATAATTGAACCATTTTTTGTTGTATAGGAAATTATATTTGTCGCCTATTGTATAGTCAAGACCCTTCACTTCGTTCAGGGTGACATAAATGTCATTCTGGTCGTAGCGAAGAATCTTTTTATAAAGAAGTGATTTCCTTGAAAAATCTTGATCCCGAATTATTAAATGAAATAGTTCAAAGGCTTGTAAACGCTTTGAAGCCAGAGAAGATTTATCTTTTCGGTTCACATGCTTATGGACAACCGAATGATGATAGTGATGTTGATCTGTTCATAGTCGTCAGTGATTCAGATATTCCAAGTAGAAAAAAAGCTGCTGAGGGTTATCTCGCTTTGAGAGAGTTTTTATTTCCAATAGAAATATTGGTTGTAAATCATTCTGTGTTTGATAAACGATCCCGATGGCTTAATTCAATTGAAAGAACGGTTGTTGATAAAGGAAAGTTAATCTATGAGTCCAAACCTTGATGAAGTAAGGGAATGGCTTCAAATAGCATGGGAAGATCTAATTACAGCTAAGCTTATTTTAGATCATAATCAAACACTTTTAAGGATAGCCTGTTTTCATTGCCAGCAGTCTATTGAAAAATCGCTAAAAGCTTTCTTGACTTGAAAGACAAGTATTTTGAGAAAACACATAATATAAGCTATCTTCTTGAGCTTTGTAAGGTGTACGGACTTGAATTTGAATTCCTCAAAGATAAAGCGGAAATTATGACTTCTTATGCTGTTGAGATACGCTATTCGTTAGTAAGTTCAGATATTACATTAAAAGAGGCGCAGGAGGCTTTTGATATAGCAGAAATAATTTATAAATTTGTGAAAAATCTTATTAAAGTGTGATTTAGTTTTAATTTTGCGTATTTAATAGGAGGTTGATATGGCTAGAAAAAGGGTGTCCATGGCTGAAGAATGGCAGGCATGGGCGAAGAGATACGACATAGAAGGCGGTGTCAGAAAGTTTGAGTCGGGACTCAGCCTTAAAGTCGTTCTTGGTGCTTTGTTTGTTGGTCTATTGATGATGCCAGGGTCTATATATCTGACACTTGTTGCTGGTCAAAGTGGTGCAGGTGCAGCGCCTTGGGTTACTGTCATTCTTTTTACTGAACTTGCCCGAAGATCGTTTACCACTGTTAAAAGGCAAGAGTTGTATATTCTACTTGGGCTTGCTGGTGCCGCTGTCGGTGCTGGTGGGTCTTATTGGGGGATGATCCGTGACCAATATTTCGTTCAATCTCCTCAAGCGATGCAATTTGAGATCGCTGACAAGATTCCTACATGGGTTGTCCCTCCGCCGGGATCAGAAGCAATAGCGAAAAGAAGCCTCATACATAAAGATTGGATGTGGCCATTATTGCTTATGCTTTCTAATACTATACTTGGTTGGCTCAGAGGAACTGGCGGAACATATTTCTTCTTTAGATTAACTGCTGACCTTGAAAGGTTGCCTTTTCCACTTGCCCCAGTTTCGGCACAAGGTGCAACCGCTCTTGCTGAAACTACTGGAAAGCGTGAAACTTGGCGATGGAGGGTGTTTAGTCTTGCGTCAATGCTTGGCTTAATCTGGGGGGCGATATATATCGGTGTCCCCGCATTAACTGGCGTTATGATGTCTAGACCTATACAAATTCTGAAAATCCCATTCATTGATTTTACTACAAACATAGAAGGCATCGCTCCAACTGGAACTTTTGCTCTCACTACTAACTTAGACGCTATGCTTGCGGGGTTTGTCTTGCCGTTCCCAATGGTCCTATCGCAGTTTATCGCGAAAGTCTTGACGCAGTTTGTTATTAACCCGCATATCTTGCATCGTATGGAAATACTCCATTCATGGCATCCGGGAGACGATGTCCGTGCCACAGGATTTGCCAACTCTATTGACTTTTGGATGAGCTATGGTATGGGACAGGCTTTCAGTATTGCGGTCATCGGTCTTTTTGTTACTATCCCGATGTTATTTAACATTAAAAAAGCTAAACAAAGGCAGGTCGGCGAAAGAGGTTCTTGGGCTACTCCACCCGGTAGAGGTGATTTCCCGATTTGGCTTGCTGTTGCCGCTTGGCTTTTTGGTATGTCTGCACATATATTTATATTGCATAAGTATCTTGTCCCGTTATTCCCATTGGGATTCCTTCTGTTCTTTGGTTTTGTATGGACTCCGCTGAACTCATATATCAACGCAAGAACCTATGCTATATTGAACCGACCTCTGTTTGATATTCCATATCTAACACAGGCTACCTATATTCTAAGCAGATATGAAGAAATTGATATTTGGTTTGCACCTATACCTCAGGAAGACTATGGCACTGGAACAGGCGGATGGCGAGTGCTTGAACTTACAGGGACAACTTTCACTAGCTCAATAGCAGCAGGGCTTATTACTATGCCGATAACATTGATCTCTGGTCTATTAGTATGGCATTTCTTGTGGAAGATCGCGCCAATTCCTTCCGCAGTTTATCCTCACGCACAAATGATGTGGCCTATGGAAGCGACAGGTAGGGCTATGTGGGTTACTTCTCTAAGAGACGGCAATAGCTTAATGCTCCAAGCTATACGAGGAAAATATGTTTTGCTTGGGTTTGTATCCTGTATAACTTTATATCTGATAATGTGGGCAGCTAATCCGTTGTTCCCCGGCGGACATAGCATGTATTTCTACGGTTTCATCGGCGGAATTGGTGGCGATCCCGGAAGCGATGTGTGGCTACTTATCGGTGCTTTGCTTGGAAAGTATTATATGATCAGACGATTTGGTCTCAAAAAATGGTATAGATATACCCCTGTTATGATGGCTGGGTTTGGATGCGGAGTTGGGCTTGTCGGTATGGCTGCGGTTGCCATTGCTCTTGTCTCTAGGGCAGTTATCGTTAAGCCATTCTAATGAAACACAACATTGATTTGTCACAATTTACTGGGGAAGAAAATCGTGTCCACGTCTATTAAGCAAGAGATCATAGAACAGATTGATAAAATGCCTATTGAATTACAAAAGCAAGTGCTTGATTTCGTTCACACTCTCATTTTGCGAGAACTTAAAGGTGTTCCCGGTGTAGAATTATTAAAATTCGTGGGTATATTGAAATCGGAGGAAGCCGAAGAGATGGCGAGAGCAATTCAAGAGGGATGCGAACAAACAGATGAAAGCGAATGGTAGATTTCTGTTAGATACCAGTGTTATCATTGCGATCTTTGGCGGTGATAATTCCGTAGTCAAAAATATGATACAAGCTATTGAAATTCTTGTTCCTAGTATCGCTATCGGGGAATTATACTATGGTGCTTATAGATCTGGAAATGTTACGAAAAATCTAAATCAAGTGGGAAAATTCGCTGTAAACAATTTAATACTGTATTGTGATATAAATACTGCGAAAGAATATGGTTTCATTAAAAACTACTTAAGGAGAAAAGGCACAATAATACCCGATAATGATATCTGGATATCGGCAATTGCAAAACAATATGATCTTGTTTTGGCAGTTAGAGATCAACATTTTGTAAATTTAGATGATTTAGGTTCTTTGGTGACAAATATGGAAAGTTCATTATAAAAGGCAATAAAAATGCGGATTTAGCATTTTGAACCTGTTGGTAAATTGATAAAACTTGTATGTAGAAAATATATGGGCTTGCTTGAATTTATCGCCAAAGAACCATTCAGACTTTTGAGTGTAAAAAATGTCTTGAAAAATGGGGTGCAATACAAAGTTATGATGCCTATAAAAAAGGGCGCTGTAATCATCTACAACGCCTTAGTTTATGATTGGTTGCGGGGGAAGGATTTGAACCTTCGACCTTTGGGTTATGAGCCCAACGAGCTACCTGACTGCTCCACCCCGCTATAAAATTTATAATAATTTATAACAATTTATAATAATTAAAAAATTCCTTTATTAAAAAAATTCTTTTGCTCTAAGTGGGCTAGGAGGGAGTTGAACCCTCATGCTCGTGAAGAGCGAAGGATTTTAAGTCCATCGTGTATGCCATTCCACCACTAGCCCTTATAGCTAATTCCAGATTTCCAATTCCATCTTTACAGATAAAACTAATTTCACAAAAATTTCCATAAAAAAGTATATCACTAACATCAGTATATGTCAAGACTAATCACTGCCTGATTCACCCTCAGTTTTTATACACATCGTAAAAATATACCCGACAATTCCAAGAGCTATATGAAATCAATAAATACTCATTGGATAAAGCAAAACGTCATTCCTGCGGAAGCAGGAATCCATTCCTTTGTTACAACTTCTCTGGATTCCCGCTTGCGCGGGAATGACAA
>DTPJ01000727.1 GCA_011334435.1 Candidatus Poribacteria bacterium
GAGTTCTTCATCCTCTTCCCAAATCTCTTTTTCACCTTTGTAATCAAATAAATCCTCTGGCATAATCTCTCTTTTAGCGAATCTTTCAAGTATTGACCTTATCTCTTTTAGCTCAGGGAGATCGGAAATTTCCTCAACTATAATCTGTGGTTCTTTTTCAATTTCACTACATTCACTATCTCTTCCATCAAGCATATCTAACTGTTCTGGGGCATCGTCAACATTGTTCTCTTCTATTTCTAATTCCTCTTTTGCTAACTCCTCTTCGTATTGCTCAATTACTTCGGACTGTTCACCTTCAAACCTATAATACTCATTTCCGTTGATTTTAATCCTATACAATGGGGTATTTATTTTATCCACAAACCAATCGCGGAAAAGCCTATCAGCGTCAATCCCTCGCCTACGAAGTCTCATCAATTGCTCTTCTAACGCATACATATTTTCAATAATGCTATGGGTTTGAAGGTCTGTATAAGGTCTTTCGTGCTTGACATTCGTTACAGAGATATTCTCAAAAGCAAGCTCAATAAGATACTTATTCATTTCCTCTTCACTGTTGATATATCTCTCTTTTCTGCCTTTATATGCCCTATATAACGGCGGTTGAGCTACATACAGATGTCCCTTTTGTATAAGTTCTGGCATTTGGCGATAGAAAAAGGCAAGTATAAGCGTCCTTATATGCGCTCCATCAACATCAGCATCAGCCATAATTATAACCTTGCCATATCTCAATTTCTCTATATCAAAATCATCTTGACCGATGCCTGTGCCAAGTGCGGTTATAAGTGTCCTTATAGTTTCATTTGCAAGGACTTTATCTAATCGCATCTTATCAACTTTTTCTATGTTTGTGAATTTGCCTCTTAACGGCAAAATAGCCTGAAATCGCCTATCCCTAGCCTGTTTTGCTAATCCGCCTGCGGATATGCCCTCAACGAGAAATATCTCGCTATTTTCTGGGCTTTTTTCGCTACAATCTGCGAGAGTTTCAGGCAGACCAGAGTCTTCCAAAGCACCTTTACGTCTTGTAAGTTCCCTCGCCTTTCTTGCTGCTTCTCGTGCCTGTGCTGCAAGTATGCTTTTTTGAACAATATTTTTAGCAACAGTCGGATTTTCTTCAAGATAAGTGCTTAACTCATCATTGACGATTGATTCAACAATTCCCTGAACTTCTCTATTTCCTAACTTATCCTTAGTTTGACCGCCAAATTGAGGCTCTGGCACTTTAACGCTTACAACCGCAGTTAATCCCTCTCTTATATCGTCCCCTTGTAAACTAGAATCAGCACCTTTAAGAAGATTTCTGCTTCTCGCATAATCGTTAAAAACCCTCGTCAAAGCAGACCTAAAACCTGTAAGATGTGTTCCTCCGTTGTGTGTGTTTATATTGTTTGCATAAGAGAAAACTTGCTCAGAATAGTCGTCAGTAAATTGAAGTGCGACCTCAACTTGGACGTTTTCTCGTTCCTTTTGTATGTAAATCGGTGTATCGTGCAGAACGTTCTTATTTTGATTTAACAATTGGACAAATGACACTATTCCACCTTCATAATGAAATACCCGATCCTTCATCGTCCTTTCATCAATGAGCGATATTTTAATCCCCTTGTTCAGAAATGCAAGCTCGCGTAAACGGTTAGACAATGTGTCAAAGCTAAATTCTATACTTTCAAATATTGTCTTATCAGGCAAAAAGTGATGTGTAGTTCCCGTAGAATTGGTCTTGCCAACAATCTTCAATTCAGTAACAGGATTGCCATATTCATATCTTTGACGATATATATTGCCGTTCTTTCGGACTTCCACTTCAAACCATTCAGAAAGAAAATTTACAACAGTAAGCCCGACCCCATGAAGCCCACCAGCTACTTTGTATCCGATTGAATTTCTGCCATCAAATTTACCGCCAGAATGTAATTCTGTCATTATAACCTCAAGTGCAGGTCGCCCGCTTTCGTGCATATCCACAGGTATCCCACGTGCATCATCACTAACAGTAACGCTGTTATCTGAATGTATAATAACCTCTATTTCCTTACAATAGCCAGCGATTGCCTCATCAATGCTGTTATCCACTAATTCGGTCACTAACTGATGTAATCCTTCTGAGCTTGTATTGGCAATATACATGCTTGGACGTTTTCTTACCGCCTCACGACCTTCTAATGCTTGAATATCTTTTGCACTATAATCTGACATAATTTATAGGCTTAGCCTATCCTCCCTCTCATTTTTGATAGTTTACTTTGTTTTATAAACAAATCTCTCAATGACTCTCGTATCTCCTCATCTTTTATGACCGATACGATCTCATCTATGTTATCAATCTCTTTCTGATCTAATTGAATGCTTTGTAACTTGTTAATATAATCATCATCATTCTCTTTATTGGACTTTTGATTTCTATCATTTTCTATTATTCCAATACGAAAGATTATATCTTTAATAACGTTTTTCCCCGCAAGCAGGTTGATTTTCTCTATGTATCTTTTCTTATACATTGACAATGTATGTAAAATCACGGAGTCTGCAACATTGACGATCATCTTGCCGTGGGACACAGCTATCGGTTGCGTTTTAGAAGCCATGTTTGACGCAATATCGTCCCATAATGCTAATGCTTTACATTCTTCTATCTTTTCGCTTAACCCCAGTTGATTCAAAGTTTTTTCAAGTATTGTCTTTATATATTGCATTTTCTTTTCTCACGCACCCATTCTCAACAATAAAAATGTTCAAATCTGATTTTTTCCTGTCCGATAGCCATATCTTCATATCGCTATTATGAAAATCTGTCGTAGTCAAAAAAGTCTGAGCAGGAATTTTGTTTATAAGGTCAAATAACAATGAAACCCTTTTTTCATCAAGTTCTGAGGCAACATCATCTAAAAGAATAATGGGATATTCTCCAAGTCTTTGATTCATAAGGTCAATAGTTGCCAACTTTAATGATAGAACAGCAGTCCGTTGCTGACCCTGAGAGCCAAACTTCCTTATATCCATATCGTCAACAGTGATGATCAGATCGTCACGATGAGGACCTATTGTCGTTGTTCCAAATCTAATATCAATATCAACATTTTTATCAAGGCTTTTCTGAAATATGTCCTTTATTTGATCCCCCACATTGTTAGGTTTTGTTAATTGGCTTTGATATTCTAATTTTATATTTTCTTTGGATAAAGTTAATTGTCCGTGCTTTTCCTTTACAAGTTCGGACAGTTCAGGTATAATAGAAACCCTTTTTTGAACGATCTCCGTCCCATATCTAACCAATAAGGAATTCCACGAGTCCAGAGTATCTGAATAAGGAGCAAAATCTTGCTTTAATTTTCTTTTCTCCCTGATTTTTCTCAGTAGTTCATTTCTCTGTTTCAGAGCTGAGTTATATTCCTGTATGTTGTAAAGATGAACCCTGTCAATCCTTGAAATGAGAATATCAAGAAATCTTCTTCTTTCAGATGGCGTTCCTTTGACAAGTGCTAAATCCTCTGGGGAAAACATAACAGTATTTATTTTGCCTATAACGCTTGATATTTTATCCTGAACTTTGCCGTTTATCTTGATCTTTTTCTTTTCTACATTTGAATTTGCTATCTCAACAACTATTGATGAATCCTTAGTCAACACACAGCCTTTAAGATAAAACCATTCTTTCCCATTTTGTATTAATTCGTTATCAATGCTTGTTCTATGCGACTTCGCAGTAGAAAGAAAATATATCCCTTCCAAAATGTTAGTTTTACCTTGGGCATTTCCGCCAATGATGATGTTCATATTTGGGGAAAACCGAAGCTCCAATAACTCATAATTCCTAAAATTGCGAAATGTAATCTCTTCAATAAACACATCTACAATCTCATTGGCATAATGACACAGAGATAATCTTCAGATCCAACAGGTGCTATCATAACAGGGCTTAGAGAATCTCGGAATTTAAGTATAGATTCTTCTGTTTGGACATTTCGTAAGACGTCCATAACATATCTTGCGTTGAAAGCGATCTCTACTTTCCCGCCTTCGGTTTTTACTTGCATCTGCTCTTGTGCCTCACCAAGATCAGGGGTGCTAGCCGAAACATTGAGTTCACCATCGCGAGATTCAATCCTGATAGATGGAGTTTTTGGGTTCGCAAGCAAAGATACACGTCTGACAACAGATAGTAAATGCTCTGTATTAGCAGTCATCACTATATCGTTCTTCATAACAGGATTTATAACAGCTTCGTAATCTGGATATTCGCCCTCTATTAGTCTGGATATTAAAGTTATATTAGGAGTAGAGAACAAAACTTGATTTTCCAATAGAGTGATCTTTACAGGTTCGTCTTCTGTAAAAATTCTCGTTATATTGTTGACAGTTTTTATTGGAATAATGATCCCGATCTTTTGTTTCAGTGGTTCATCAAGCTGATGTTGTGCAACTGCAAGCCTTTTTCCATCTGTTGCTACCATCTTCATAATATTGCCTTTGACATGAAGATAAATTCCGTTCAGAAAATGCCTTGTTTCCTCTGTGGATGCTGCAAATATGGTCTTTTGAATCATCTGGCTTAACGTAAGCGAACTTATCGTTAGGAAATCATCTCCAATTTCTGGTAGTGGTGGAAATTCATCATCAGGCAATCCCACGATCCTGAATTTTGCTTTTTCACATTCTATTTCAACTCTATCATTTGACGATGTGGAAATTTTAACCTTTGCTGGCTCGTTTGAATCAGTAACAGAAGGAAGTTCCCTAACTATGTCCGAAAGTTTCTTTGCAGGTATTGTTATAGACCCAGGTTCTTTTATCTCGCCGTTAATTAGACATTTTAGCCCAATTTCAAGGTCTGTTGCCGCTAAATGAATGCGATCTCCTATTGTTTTTAGTAAAACGTTTGATAAAATAGGTAAGGTATTTCTGCTTGCTGCAACGTTTCCTGCCATCTGCATTCCTTTCCAAAGTTCTTCTTTATCAAAAATGAGTTCCATAATTATTTCCTCCTGTTCCAGTCTTTCTTGACCTTTTTCCTATTTGAAAATTTCAAATTTTTCCTTAGATCTTAATTAACTTAGACGTTATATACTACTATTACTAAGTTTAAATTTAAACTTAGTAGTAGTAGTAGGTGTATGTGGAAAAGTGGATAACTCGGTCAAACGCAGACGTCATCTTGCTTAGACGATGTGGAAAACCTGTGGAAAAAAAGTGGCAGTTATCCACATTTCCACATTTTGATAAAAATTTTAAAAAGTTATCCACATTAATTGCCTACTTTTCCACATATTATCCACATATTATCCACAGATTTATCCACATTCATTGAAAAAAACACGAAAAAGCTAATGTTTATGGGCTATAAGACCTTATTTTGCTCTTTAATTTCTTTGATCAGTTGCTCAATGGTCCTCTCAAATCCGGGATCGTTTTGTATAGCTTCCTCTATCTTGTCGCATGCATGCATAACCGTTGTATGATCTTTTTTCCCAAAATCCCTTCCTATGTCTATTAGCGAAAGTTTTGTAAGTCTTCTGCAAAGATACATCGCGACGTGCCTTGGCAATGTTAGCGGTTTTGTCCTCTTATCGGATTTTATATCTGACAAACGGACGTTGAAATGTTTAGCGACAACTTTTTTTATAGATTCTGCTGTGATAAGCTCCTTATAGCCATCAGATTCTTTCGGCATTATATCTTTTA
>DTPJ01000569.1 GCA_011334435.1 Candidatus Poribacteria bacterium
GCAAAATTGACCAATATACCAATAGTGTCGCATATATGGGACAGATGTTGTATAGAGAAAGTTATTCCACAATACATGGGTGTCACAAATGCAGAATTAAATTATGCAATGCAAAAATTCTCAGAGGCAGACACAATCTTAATGATGGGTGCAAGAGTTGATTATCGCGTATCTTGTGGACTTCCACCGGGGTTTCCAAAAGACGCGAAGGTCATCAGAGTTGATATAGAACCTTCTGAAATAACTCGTGCTTTGATCCCAGATATTGGCATTGTTGGAAATTCTAAATCGGTCCTTGCAGGCATGGTTGAGGAAGCGAAATCGCTGAAATGGGATAATGCAAATTGGCTTTCAGATGTTCAAAAAACCCGTGATAGCTTAATTAGAAAATGGGATAACCTTTGCCATGAAGACGTCTGTCCCGTGCCTTCGCTAAGGATTATCAGAGAGATCAAAAAATCACTTGATCGTGATGTCACTTTTCTTTTAGATGGCGGAAATATAGGAAGATGGGCGCATATGATACTTTTTGACCGTCATCCATCACACTGGTTCACTTGCGGAGCGAGTGGAGTTGTCGGTTGGGGATTGCCCGGGGCTATTGCGATAAAATTAGCAAAACCGGATAAACCTCTATTGCTTCTGAGTGGAGACGGTGCCGCAGGATTCACCGTAAGCGAGATAGAAACTGCATTGCGATTTGGCACGCCCTACGTCGCAGTTATTGCACATGACAGTGCTTGGGGTATTGTCGCCGATGGTCAAGGAGATGGATGTCATGTTGCATCTGAATTAGGCGAAATAAGATTTGACAGGGTTGCACAAGCACTTGGTGCAGAAGGAATATTCATTGATGATCCAAGACAACTGAGACCAAGCATAGATTGGGCTTTGAGTTCAGATAAAGTTGTAATTATCCATGTTCCAACACAACTTGCAGGCATCAGCTTTTGGGAAGAAAGGTTTGGAGCGTGTAAAAAATAAGGAGAGAAACCGTGAAAATAATATCTTATGATGGATTATGCGGAACAAGGATTGGAATTCAAACAGACAAGGGAATTGTTGACTTCTCAGCCGCTTTTCAGCTATATAATATGGTTGAAAAAGAAAAAATTACAGATATGATAACGGATATATTGGAGCTTATCTGTAAAGGGTATTTTGATGTTGACGTTTTTGCAGATGTTTTGATCTTTCTTGAACGTCATGGCTTTATGGAGCGGTATATCACCAGAGATAGGATAAAGCTAAATCCTCCGATAACTAATCCATCAAAAATAATAGCCTTGGGTCTTAATTATGCAAGTCACGCCAAAGAGTCAGGCAGAGAAGCGCCCAAAGAGCCAGTGATATTCTGTAAAGCAACTACATCAATAATCGGTCCTGAAGAGAAGATAGTCATTAAATCGGGCATTGGTAGAGTTGATCCTGAGGTAGAACTTGCTGTTATAATAGGAAGAAAGGCAAAGAATGTCAAAAAAGAGGATGCAGGTCATTATATCGCTGGCTACACTGTCCTAAATGACGTAAGTGCAAGGGATATGCAAAGTGCTGATTTTGAATTGCGAAATCCTTGGTTCAGGTCAAAGAGTATGGACACATTCTGTCCGATCGGTCCCTGCATAACATTGCCTGATGAAATATCGCCTCTTGATGAGCTTGATCTTGAATTAAAGGTTAATGGCGAAGTGAGACAAAAAAGTAACACTAAACAGTTAATATTTAATGTCCCAGAGCTTATAGAATACATATCTGGATTAATGACCCTTATGCCGGGAGATGTTATCTCAACAGGCACACCTGAGGGCATCGCACCAATACTTCCGGGCGATATAGTTGAAGCAACAGTTGAAAAGATCGGCACTTTGACTAACTATGTTCGTCTTGCCGGAGAGTGAAAATTGAAATTACTTTTTTCTAAATCTGGTTATGGATAATGATAATCAAATTGTTGATGAGAGTTATTGCGTATTTGGCGCTGAGGCACTGCTTACTCGTTTAGATGCTTTGGAAAAAGAGATACATGGGGTAATCAAGGCAGAAGACATTGAGTATGTCCATCGCATGAGAGTAGCATCTCGGCGATTACGTAGTGCCTTTACGCTTTTTGAATCATGCTTCCCAGAAAAAGATATTAAACGATGGCGAAAACAGATACGTCGTGTAACACGAATACTTGGAAACGCAAGAGATTTAGATGTCCAAATAGATTTTGTGAAAGAATTTTTAGCTAATATTACAGATCATCGTTATATCCCTGGGGTAAAACGTCTCGTCCTAAGACTCCAACAAAAGCGACAGAAAATGCAAATAGATGTCATATCTGAGATGGAAAGGCTTCAGTCTTCTGGGATCATTGACGAGATAAAAGATACCTTGAAAATGATGATAAGCATTGGTTTAATATACGACAAGAACAAATATTCATATCAGGTCTATGATAGGGCATGTAAAGAGATAGAATTGCATATTGACAAACTTTTGTTTTATGAAAGATATATTGATGACTTAAATAGAATTACTGAACTTCATCTGATGAGGATATGCGCCAAGCGACTACGTTATACAATGGAAATTTTTTCGCAACTTTATGATGATAAATTGGAAAAACCTATTAAAATTGCCAGAGAGATTCAGGATTTATTAGGAGAAATACATGACTGTTTTGTATGGGTAGAATATCTTGATCAATTCATAGAAGAAGAAAAAATTCGCACATTAGAATATTTTGGTAACACAAAAGCGTTTAGTAGATTAAGAGCAGGCATAATTTACTTACAAGAAGATAGAAAAAAGCATCAGATTAAAACACACAAAGAATTTCTAAAATTTTGGGACAAAATAAAGGCTGAGGATATTTGGAAGGAAACTATTAAATATGTTTGCAATTTTTCAAAGAAAGGTGGCGTATTATGAAGGTAGCATTAATAAGTGATATTCATTCAAATCTTCCAGCTTTGGAAGCAGTGTTAGATGATATTAAAAAACGAGAAGTTGACGTAATATGGAATATGGGCGATATGCTTGGTTATGGTGCATTTCCCGATGAGGTCGTAAGTCTATTGGAAAAAGAGAAAATATTGAGCATTATTGGCAATTATGATCTCAAAGTCCTTAAAGTTAAACAGAAGAAAGATAAATGGAAAAAAGGAGTTCCACCAGAAAAATGGCTTGCATATAATTGGTCTTACGATAAACTATCAAAATCAAGTCTTGATTATTTGAGTTCACTTGATGAGGAGATAAAATTAGAAGTTGAAGGGAAAAAAATAATTATCAGACATAGCCCTTCAGACCCTGATGATGAACATCTGACACCTGATTCTCCAGATGAAAGATTCCGTGAGATAGCTTCACAATTTGATGCTGATATAATAATATTTGGACATTCTCACATACCATTTAAGAAAAAAGTTGATGACGTTTGGTTTATCAATCCGGGGAGTGTTGGGCGACCAGGAGATGGTGATCCTAAAGCTGGTTATGCGATTATGATCCTAAAGCCGAGATTGTTTAGAGTGGATCATTATAGGATAGATTATGACGTAGAAAGAGCAGTCTCTGCGATACGAGAAAGCGGATTACCCGATCTATTCGCTCAAATGATAATGGAAGGACATAGTTTTGATTCCGCAAAGGAGAAAGAGAAACAAAAACCCCATGAAAATGAGATAATCAATTCATCAATTCTTTTGGCGAGAAGTTGTGGCTATGATGAGGAACATACTGATCAAGTTACCCGCATTGCATTAGAACTGTTTGACGAATTAAAGCCATTGCACGAGTTCGGCGAGAAAGAGAAATTTCTATTACAAAACGCAGCAATTCTGCATGATATTGGCTGGATAGAAGGACAGAATAAACATCATAAGACAGCTTTAAGGATAATATTAGAAGACCCTTCTCTTCTATTAGATGAAAGGCAAAGGCTATTGGTCGGTTCAATTGCTCGTTATCATCGTGCAGCGTTGCCAAAAAAGAAACATGCCCATTACTCATCGCTTGATCCATCAGAACAAAGGGTCGTAAGAGTATTAGCTTCAATATTACGAGTTGCAGATGGGCTTGATAGGACGCATAACAGTATTGTAAAAAGCGTTTCATGTGAGATCAATTTTGATCAAATCATTATAAGATGTGAAGTCATACGACCTTCTGAAGCAGATAGACAAGCAGCATTAGACAAAAGTCAATTAATGAAAAAGGTATTTAAAAGGAATATTTCAATAGAATGGAAGTAGGTATTATTTAAGGAATAATCGTCTGGAAACAGAGTTATACTACCCCCAGACTTTCAGGTTGGCATATAATAAAGCGTATAACCAAGCTAAAATCCTGAACTACAATTAATTTTCTTATAAATCATTTACATTTTTCAATTAACCACTCGGAAATCCTTCTAAATTTTCTTTATCAAAGGGAGACTTTTCAGTTCTTTTTCGTTGAGATTTTTCGCTTCGCTCAAAATGACATTTTATGTGTCCGAAAAATATTTATATGTCACCCTGAACGAAGTGAAAGATCTCTAATATTTAAGTATCGGTCTTCTAATCCATAAAAAATGAGAAAAGGGAAATTTTGGAGTTTCTCTTTTCCAAAGAAAGACTTTCAAGGATTTCTTTCTTTTAACTTGGAGTTATCAAAAATTTAGTAATTTTTCTGAAAATTACATTCCATTTTTTATCATGCCCCATTGTGTAGATAGCTTATCTTTTGGCGTTACAGGGGCAGATGCTCCTAAATAATTTATGATGTTTTCATGCAGTTTTGTCATGGCGTCTTTATGTTTACAGCCTTCGTTATTGGAGCGAAGGACAGTGAAACGCCAACCACTGACAATGATTATCCCATCACCAATCTTATATTCCACTAATGGTGTAACTTGTCCAAACCAAGGTTGAGGATGTGGCTCCAGATAAGCCTTTACCAAAACAGTTCCATTTTTAGCAGGACCTTTGGGATAAAAATCACTCATACAATCATGTCCATAACAGTTTATATTGAAACCTTTGGCTGGGTCTAACCCCATCGCCTTAAATCCACTAAATACAGGATGAGTTTCTTGTCCCTCTGCGGCGATGATACCGCTTACAGCATGATCTACATTAGGATTGCATAATCTCGGCTCAAGGCTTTCAATGCCAAGATCAAAAATATAATGCAAAGCTACTTGACTTAAAAACAATGATCCTCCCTTTTTAACAAAGTCCAAGAAAGCGTTTTTCGTTGAATTATCCAGAAAAACAGAAGGTATGGTGGCAGAATTTGCTCTATGCCACCAGACGATCTGAAAATCACTTAATTTTACTGGATTGCCTTTCTCATCTGTAAATTTTCCTGCCCCTGATATATTGATGAGTATTGTAGAACCAATTTTCTTTGCCCAATTGTATTCAAATTCATCTTCCATCGGCATTTTATTTTCTGCTTCTAAAAAAGCTATCCTATATACCGCTCCAAAAGATGAGAAACTAAAACAGACAGACATAGCCAAACTCAAAACCAATAAAACATAACATTTTAGCATACCTTTCATGATATTCCTCCTTGTTTTGAATTGGTTCTTTGGTAACAAATTTAATAGCTAACATTTAATAACCCTTTTATTTTGGAATTAAAGGACAGGGCTTTTTGACAACTAAAAAAGAAATATCATCTGAAA
>DTPJ01000162.1 GCA_011334435.1 Candidatus Poribacteria bacterium
AATAAAGTTGGCGGAATGATAAATGATAACTCATGGGTTAATGTTAATTATCCGCATAATGTCAATCAGACGATATTTGTAAATATTTCTAAATTTAATCCAGAAGGGACAAGAACTCAAGGGTTCCCGTTTAACTCAAGTCTTATTCCTATAAGGGCTGTTAATTTAAGCGCTAATATGGTTGATGTTTCTCCACTTTCCGCCGAAGTAGGGAAGAATGATCTTCCTGTTATGGTTTTAAAGCTTAAATCTACTCAGGACTTTATAAGAATTGGTCAGTTCAATTTATATCAATCCGGAACAATAGAAACATCATCAACGGGGCTTGGCGATGGAGATTTCGCTGGCGTGAGTATATGGAAGGATATGGACAATGATGGCTCGTTCTCTCCGTTGTTTGATAAGCGAATTGGAATGACATACTGGAGTTCAACATCCACATTTAAGAACGCTGTAACAATTGATATAAAAGAAGACGAGATTCCTTATATAACTGTTACAACCAACACAACTATACTTTATATTTTAATTAATACCGGGATAACCGACCTTTCTGGTGCCTCTATTATAGGCCATAAGGCAGGAATAAATCTTAATAATTTTTCAGATATAAAGGGTCCTGGCGGTCTGCCTCTTGCTGCTGGTCAGTATTCCGCTGATAGATATCCTATGGCTACAAATCAGATATCCATAGTATCCGGCAATATTAAACTGACTCCTGTCTATAAACCAATAATGCTTGCTGATAACGGCTATCCTGCCTACGCATTGCTTGATTCAAGCGGCAATGTTGTTTTGGGTTCGAACGGCTATCCTGTGGTAGATGAGACAAAATGGATATACGGCTCAACTATGACGAGTTGCAAACCGACAGAGCCGCTTATAGATATCAACGGGGATGGAATACCTGATAATTTTGATTACTTTAACTCAGG
Organism: Candidatus Poribacteria bacterium; assembly: GCA_011334435.1. GTDB lineage: Bacteria > Poribacteria > DTPJ01 > DTPJ01 > DTPJ01 > DTPJ01. Next base: position 936 of record DTPJ01000162.1, read on the forward strand.
AAAATGTGTAAATATTTCGCTTAATAATTCTTATACGCCGAGTTTTGATATAGATGGAGATAGAATTATTGATTTTGAATCCAATCTTGATTATATTCCGGATAAAATTGTTGATAATGGATGGAAAGAGCCATTGTACTTTATTGGAGACAGGTATCAGAACCAGAGATTATTTTATTCGGTCCCGCAGGTTGGCGCTGTGGCAAGTGCCTGGTCATCCAAAACGAATGAGTTAAACGCCAAGTGGCAGCCGGCTACCACTAATGTTGTAAGATATGAAATAACGGTTGGAGAAAATTATAAAGATGTCACAAGCATTAAAAAGGTCTGGGAGTCGGTTGGAAATACGCTTAATGCTTCTGCCAAAAACATATCTTTATCGCCGGGTAATATAACTGTTCTTACCTCAAGAATAACCATTGATTCTTCAAGTTTTACGGTAAAAGACGCTTCAAACTTTGCCCAGGAAGGAGTCGTCTATGTCGGAAGCGAGATAATGCTTGTATCCAAGATTGATGACCATACCTTCAGCATAATAGAAAGAGGGGTTCAGGGTTCTTATACCACAATGCACACACCCTGGGGCGAGGCGGTCTCTGATAGAGCTTACATTGTCTCCGTTAGAGGGCTTACAAGCAATGGGGAGTATATACCTAATGAAAATGGAACACCTGTTCTTATATTTAGAATAGACACTACAAAACCGACAACGCCAGGAGCGCCCCAGCCGCAGGTTCCAGAAGGTGTTGCAGCCGGCCAGAGTTATTCATTGAAATGGAATTCCTCAACGGATTTAGAGTCAAATATAATGGCTTATGAAATACAGGAAAGAGAAAACACAAGCCCGATATGGAGAACGATTAATGCTATTCCGGGATATAAATATGGTGGCGGAATAAATAACCTTTATACGGTTGGAGATCCTATAGTGCCGGGTGAAAAACCAAGACCTGCTGGCAATTATTACACCTACAGAGTAAGGGCGTGGAACTTCGCAGGCCTTTCGTCTGACTGGTCTGAGGTTTCTAAACCAGCTGCCACAACTATAGGAAACGAACTTATACAGAAGGTTGACGCTTATCCTAACCCGGTTGATTTAAGAAAGGGCGGAAAGGAAGGAAAGGTTACAATTGCTTATACATTAAATGATGATGCCGAGGTCACGATAAGCATATATGATCTTTTGGGCTATCTTGTTAAAGAGATTCATATATCAAGAGGACAGAAAGGCGCTCAGATGGGTTCAAATTATGTTGACTGGAACGGTAAGAACGATTTAGGCGGTATAGTTTCAAAAGGCGGATATATAGTGAGAATAAAAGCGTCAAGTCCGAAAGGTTCCAAGACGATAACCAAAAAGATAGGAATAATACACTAAAAGTGAGAGGCAAGCGGACGGCTCACAGATACAAGAAGGTGAGTAAAAGAGTGAGAAGTGAGAGGTAAGAGGTAAGAAGTGAGAGACGATGAGGATTGTGGATTATAAATGTTAGATGTTGGATTATAAATGATAGAGTCATTGTGAGTAAACATCCTGCTGGTTCTTCCGAAGCAATCCGACGAAGTCGTTGTGTGAACGTGCCCCCCGACGTTACGTCGGGAGGCAGAGATTGGAATTTTCTCTTTACAAATTATTGTAATCAAAAACTTTTGAAGCAATCTCATCCAGAGTAATCAAAGAATTAATAAATTATTAGCCACCGCGATGATGAGATTACTTCTCCCGACGTAACGTCGGGGTCGTAATGACAGATGAAGCAGTCACTTCGCTACGCTCGTAATAACTAAGACGCTCAAGTCATTGCCTGTCTGCCGTCAGCCCCGCCCTCAATTTGAGGGCGGGGTCAGGCATTAGGCAGGCACAATAAGTTGAACGATCGCCGAACAGAGAAAATTTAGATTTAAAAATGAATAATATAGATAAGCACAGATCATCCAGTTTCCGAACAGCGTTTTTTTTCTTAAATAAAAAAAAGAAAAAAGCGCTTTCCGTGTTATACAAATATGCAAGGGAAGTAGATGACATAGCGGACTCTAACAAACCTGCTTGTGAGAAAATAAAAGAACTTCAAGAGTTCAAAAAACAGATAGAACTGATATATCAAAATAAGACAAATGAACCCGAGGATTTATTATGGTTGATAAAAGAATTTGATATTCCTAAACATTGTTTTGATGAACTTATAGAAGGAATGCTCTATGATAGTGGAGTTGTTAATATATCTACTTTAAATGAATTAGAAGAATATATGTACAGGGTAGCAGGCGTTATTGGAATATGCATCTTGAAAATTTCCGATTATAAAGGCGAGGATTGCCAGGAGATAGCCAGATACTGCGGATATGCGCTTCAATTGACCAATATAATAAGAGATTTTTATGATGATTTTAAAATAAATAGAATATATATTCCAAAAGAACATAGGATAAAGATATTGAGAACCGAGGATATAGATATTAAAAGCGAAAGAATAAAGGATTTGTTAAGGTTTGAAAAGGAAATAGCCCGCCAGTACTATCGGAAAGCGGAGCGGTTGTTCAATCAAAACAAATCTTTTTCACTTTTTATAAGTGCGATAATGAAAAATATTTACAGAGAAATTTTAGAGAATATGAATTTTGAAACTGAAAGAAAAAATCATAAAATATCTAATTATAAAAAGATAAAAGCGGTGTTAAAAGCTTTATTAGAAGTTCTGTAGTCGGAGGATTATATGCTTAAATCTGATAAATGGATAAGAGAGATGGCTAAAAAAAATAAAATGATAACCCCCTTTGTCGAAGGGCTTATAACTAAGGGCAAAGTATCGTATGGTTTATCATCTTATGGATATGATATAAGGGTCGCTGATGAATATAAAATATTTACGGATGTATATAATACCGTGGTGGATCCGAAAGATTTTTCACCTAAAGCTTTTGTGGATGTAAAAGCCCCTTACTGCATAGTTCCGCCCAATTCATTCGCTCTTGCAAGATCTGTTGAGTACTTCAGAATTCCAAGGGATGTGATAGGGCTATGTATAGGCAAAAGCACATACGCAAGGTGCGGGATAGTCGTCAACATTACTCCGCTTGAGCCGGAATGGGAAGGGCATCTTACGATAGAAATTTCAAATACCACGCCGATACCCGCGAAAATTTATTCAAACGAAGGAATAGCACAACTAATATTTTTTGGTTCCCAGCAAATATGCGAGACATCATATAAAGACAGAAAGGGAAAATATCAATCCCAGCGAGGAGTTACGCTTCCAAAGGTAATAAAAACCAGCTGATAAGGGGGTATTTTGAAAATACTTGTTTTATTCGTTTTAATTAATTATTCTTTTATAGAGGCCTGTGTGAAATCCAGTCAATCGGATATGGAAAACATATCCTGTATAAATTTGCTGGTGTCCGAAGTGGATTTAAAACCGGAGATAATTTCAGAATGTTCAAATATGACAAAGAACGATTCCTGGATTGGATATCTGTGTCTTTGCAGAATCAATTCTATTAAAAAGAATTTTAAAACCGCGCTTTCGGCATGTTTTAAAGCGAAAGAAAAAAATCCTTTTTCTCCACATATTTATACGGAGATATCAAACCTCTATCTCCTACAGGGCAAAAGGGAAGAAGCGTTGATAGAGGCGGAGTTTGCTCTGAATTTATCTACAATGGATTTTAACGCTAATTTTTTATCGGCTAAAATAATTGAATCACGAAACCCATATAAAGCTCTGACTCTTTATAAAAATTCGCTGGATATATTAAAAAAATCAAACAGCGTTTACATCGTAGGCAAAAAAACATATATAGAAGGGAAAATAAAAGAACTTGAAAAAAATATTGTAGTGATTGAAAACAAAAAAAAGGAGAGCGATTATTCTAAATGTATGAATAGATACAGAAAGCAAACCGACAAATCCGTCGCTCTTAAAATATTAGAGGAATGTTTTAAAATAAAAAAAACTCAGGATATAAATCTTAATTTCAAGTATTTAGAGCTTCTATATGAAAATTCAAAATATCAGAAGGCGATAATTGAATCCCTTGAAATGGAAGATTCAATCAAAGAAAATCAAAAAAAAGAAAAGTTATATTTAATACTTGCAAATTCTTATCAAAAACTTGGAGAAAGAAAAAAAGCCCTCAATTATTACTCTAAACTTTATAAAAATCACACCCAGGATATAAATATATTAAACAAATACGGCGAACTATTGGAAGAAGATGGGAACAAAATAATGGCTATAGAGGTCTATAATAAAATATACTCAATAAATCCAAAAAAAGAGTTATATGAGAAAATAGAAAATCTTAAGATTGAAGCAATGGGCAACGATGAAATACTTGCCGAGATGAAATTAAGAGGTTTTGTGGAGAAAGAGAAAGTGGTATTATCTCCCCAGGATAAAAAATTATTTTATTCAATAAGTATCTTTGAAAGAAACAACGCCATTGAATGGTTGACAAAGACATACCCGGGATATGCGAATCTTACAGTAAAAAACGAAAAGGGAGAGTTGAAACTGGCTTTTGAAGGGTATAATCTATACCTGAAATACATATCCCAGCAGGCAATAAAACATTTCCAGAAAAATAATGTAATACCTAATTTTTTATTCAGATTATTGGACGAAAACGGGAATATGATATTTGACAGTAAAGGAAGATTGACCTACGAAGGTTTAATAGCGTATTATAAGGCAAAAGATACGGGGAAGAA
>DTPJ01000810.1 GCA_011334435.1 Candidatus Poribacteria bacterium
AACAACATTTGTCAACAAAATAAGATGAAATCAATATTTAGACAAAAATGACCAATTTTTATCAATGTATTATATACATTGTCAAATTATTGACACATTGATAAACAATTTTTTTATTGTATTGACAAATCGTTTAATTTAAAATAAAATTTAATTTAAGGCTAAATTTTATATTCTAAAATTTGGCGGATAGTGAGGTATAGCAAGGGAGGAAAATATGCTATCTGATGAAGAAAAAAGGTTGATATATGAGGGGGAGAAAAAGGATCAGGAAGAAGAGGAAAAATTGGACGATGATAAGTTAGATGATGATAAAAAGGAGGAAAGAAAGAAAGAAGGTAAAAATATAAGAAAAGTAGATTATTATATCATAGTATTATTATTGCTTATCCTTATTTTATCTGCCGGATTTCACGTTGTCTTTTACTATTATCAAACAGAAACAAAGTTACCACAAAATCCTGTCCCCCCTTCTGCGAGCTATGCTCCGACAGCTCAGGGCAATCCCGCTCCACAGGTGTCAGATGACGGTTATAAGTTAAAACTGCTTGAATGGCACTGGGTAATTGAACAGGGATATGCTATCGTTGAGGGCGAAGTTCAGAATATATCCTCTTCACCACTTACAAATGTCAATGTTGTTGCTGCTTTTTATGATTCTAATAAACGACTTATAAAATCCGCAGAAAACATAATAGCATATAGCCCTATTCTTGCTGGTCAAATATCGTTGTTCAGGGTTAAAACTATATATAGTCCAGATATTGCCAATACAAGCATTGATTTTAAGTTCCTAAATGGAGAGAGCATACCAGTAAAGTATCTTTTTCAAACAGATGGCTTGTAAGCAGGTTTTATTTTTATTTGGAGAAAGACTTATGAGTGATATTCACGCGTCAGAAGAAACACAAATTACGGTCAAAAAACTTATACATAAGCTAAACGGCTATTTGGCAATATTGTATGGCAATATTGAGGTGTCAATTTTATCTATGCAAAACAAAGAATTTATGGGGGAAAACATAGATGTTATAGAATTGCTGACAGAAGCGCATGCGACAAAAGATGAAGTAAAGGCGATTATTAGTATGCTTTCTGAAAGCATAAATGGCAGTTCATAAAAATTATATCAATAGATACATAAGCCGATGAATGCAAAATTGACATGTTTAGATAAAGCTCATCTTGATAATAGACTTCTGTTCAAAAGATTAAAAGGGTCTGATCTCCTATGAAAAAAGCTAATACAGTCATTTTAATTGTTGAGGACAATAAAATTGAACGTAATAATATGGGAGTGTTGTTGTCAAATCAGAAGTATGAGTTGGCATTTGCATCTGATGGAAACGAAGCTATCAGAAAATCTAAGGAACTTATGCCTGATATAATTTTATTGGACGTTATGCTTCCAGATATAGATGGATATGAGGTTTGCAGGCGTATCCGTTCAGATGAAATTCTATCAGAAGTCCCAATTATCATGATCACGGGTTTAAATGACAGAGAATCAAGATTACAGGGCATTATTAGCGGAGCAGATGATTTTATCACCAAGCCGTTTGATAGGGAAGAACTAAGGGCGCGTATCCAAACTATCGCTAGACTTAATCGCTATCGTCATCTATTGACGATCAATTCGGAGTTGCAGAAGGAAATATCTAACCTATCAATCTTATGTGACATTTTAGGCGTTTTCAATGCCACTTTAGATGTGAACTCTGCTTTGAAATCCATCCCTCAAAAGATTAAAGATTTGGTCAATGCAAAAGAGGTGTCAATATATCTCAAAGACGGGCAAAGAAACAAATCCCATTTTCTCGCCTTCGCATCTAAGGAAAAAGATGAAACTGAGATTATCCAATATGACGTCCCGATTGATTTAGAAACTGTTGAAAAAGTGTTATCTAATAAGGAAATTTCATTAATACAGGACTATAAGATCGCTGATAAGACAAACGGTATCTCTGCGGAGAATATCTTATATATGCCATTATTAAGCAGAAGATATGATCCCTTTGGAGTCCTTGAAGTTGTTATTGAGAAACCTAAAAAATTTACACAAAGGGATATGGAACTCCTAGAAACTATATCAAATAATATAGCTTCTTCTATTGAAAGATCAAATCTATATAACGATCTTAGAAAGGCGGAATCCATTCTGAGGTATCAGAACGCAGAATTGAGGCAGGCGATCAAACATAAATATAGTTTTGACAATATAATTGGCTCTAATATCAAACTTATCAACGTAATAAAAACTGCGGAACAGGTCGCATTAACAGACTCCACGGTTCTAATATATGGCGAGACAGGGACAGGAAAGGAATTGTTGGCAAGGGCTATCCATGACAGTAGCACTCGGGCAACGGGGAATTTTATCCCAGTAAACTGTGGGGCTATACCAAAAGACCTTCTGGAGAGCGAATTGTTCGGACATGAAAAAGGCTCTTTTACTGGAGCGTCTGCAAGGCGAATAGGACGTTTTGAGGCTGCGGAGGGCGGAACAATATTCTTAGATGAGATAGGCGATATGTCGCCTGATCTTCAAGTGAAACTGCTTCGTGTCCTACAAGAAAATGTTATCCAAAGGTTAGGAAGTAATGAGGAAATACAAGTAAACGTAAGGGTTATCGCTGCTACCAATCAAGACCTTAATCAATTGGTCTCAAAAGGTGGTTTTCGTCAAGACCTATATTATCGTCTGAAAGTCTTTGAACTGAGATTGCCCTCATTAAGGGAGAGAAAAGATGATATTCCCGTGCTTGTAAATCATTTTATCACACATTTTAACGAAAAACTCAATAAACAGATAATCGGCATAGAAGATGACGCACTGAAAGCGTTATGTAACTACGATTATCCGGGAAATATTCGTGAACTCCAAAACATAATCCAACGTGCTATGATCCTTTGCAAATCCGATACAATAACGATTGATGTCCTGCCTGAAGATGTTATAGGCGTTAAGACCGATGGATTGGTCGTTGTAGGCAATGAAAGCATACCGATCCCTCAAAACAATGATGAACTCAAATTAGCCAAAGCTGATATTCAAAATAAATTAGAGAAAGTATTTTTGACAGAGCTGCTTTCTCGTTATAAGGGAAATATATCCTTGGCTTCCAGAATGGCAAAAATTAACCGCTCATGGTTGACGGAGATGATCGGTAAACATAACTTGGAAGTGAAAGATTTTAAATGAAAAATTGACGCCTAACACCAACAATTGTTGTTTTTCACCAACATCTTATTTTCTGTTTAATTTTTGTTAAATTTCGGATAATTTCAGTTAAAGATGTTATTTTGCTCAGATTAAATCTTAACGAAAAGATAGTTGAAGGTTGAAGGCTATATGTCGCTCCTGACGGAGCTGAAAAATTTTTTATTTATGTGTTTTCTATAAATATATCACCCCTTCGGGGTTAAAAGCCTTATGCGTATGGGACAAAAGGCTGACAAGGTATTTTTTTCATAAAACCGCACAAAATAGTGATCAGTAATCAGTGATCAGTAATCAGTGATCAGTCAACTTTCAACCTTTAACCTTCAACCTTTAACTATAAACAATTTTTTACTTTTGGCATACTACTTGCTCAAATTTTTGATCAGGTTCTGAAAAAAAGCTAAAGTTTTGACAAGATCATGACGATATATAAAATGGAATAGTGTATTTGAGAAAGGTCGTCATGTTTACGCGACATTGAAGGCAAATAATGTATAAAAATGCAACATTGGAAGCGAGTAATATATAAAAATGAAGACTTTTATAAGCACAATAATAATTTCAATGTTACTTGCTTTGATCTTAATTCCAGCAGAAAGAGCAATCTCTGCTGAGATCAAAGATGTCCGTTTTAGCTCAGAACCAACAAAGACAAGAGTAGTCTTTGAATTAGATGAGAATACTCAATATAAGTCACAATACGATAAAGAGAATAATATAACTCTAAGCATATCAAAAGCGAAATTAAGCGAGCCAAGCAAGTCATTTGAATTAAAGAATGGAATAGTCAAAGACCTGTTCATCAGACAATTAAATGACGATACAGACGCGAGAATTTCTCTTGAGAAAACCGCTAAATATAAGATTTTTACGCTTGGATCACCTGATCGTATTGTCATAGACATAACGCCGACAGATACAGCGCCAGTTAATGACACAACAATAGCACCAGTTAAGACATCTATTATAACGCCGATTAAGCCAATTAAGCCTGCGCCAGTTGAACCTGTGCCAGCTGAAAATATAATAACGCCAGAAGTAGTGGAGATTACACCAACTGGAAATGAAGCTAAATCTGCTGACGAGAACGGATCGGCAGATAAAGGAGTAGAAGTCACTAATCCAGAAGAAAATACCGCTTCCACAGTCACAGAAGAACCGATAGAATCCCCTGTATCAGAAGAGACACAAACAGAATTCAAATTACCATTCAAACTACCAGAGATAAGTTATCATCTGCTTTTCCTATATGCCTTTGACCTGATGGTCCTTATAATTATAATACTTATGAGCCTTAGAGTAAGGACAACATATAGGTTTTTCAAGTATATTAAGACTATCTTATCCTCGCAGAGTAAAGAACCAGCTTTAGCTACTATATCAAGTGAAATAGAAAAGGAAAGAATGAGGATAAAAGAAGAGGAGTATATAAAAACAGAAAGGGAAGACATCATAGAAAAGATAAGTAAAACTGCCCCAAAACGACGCGAAGCGACTAATGGCAAACGGAAAATTTTAGTCATAGATGATAAAGAGATCACATTCAATTTGACATCTCTGGTATCCCAAGCACACGGATATGAGACAATTTATGCTGTTAATGGCGAAGAAGGGCTTATAAAGGCGTTAGGCGAAAATCCCGATCTGATTTTGCTTGATCACAGCTCATCAGCTATAAATGCAGATGAGTTATGCACCAAGTTAAAGGCAGATAAGGATACAAGGAAAATATCAATAGTCATGCTTTTAGGTGAAGGCACAAGCGATGCTATCCTTAAAGCTCGTGAAATAGGGGCTGATGATTATCTTGTCAAGCCCTTTACAAGAAGGCAATTGTTAGAGAAAATAAACAAATTTCTTGAAGGCGGAAAGGCAAGGAAAATATTTAGATTTCTTGATGGTCTATTGTATCAATCGTGAGTTGTTTTTAACCAATAATATTCATTTGGAAGGGCAATGAATGATGGGGAAACGCAAAATTCTTATCGTAGATGATGAGGTTGATATAACTGATACATTATCATTTATGCTTCAAGCCAGAAATTTTGACGTCATCACCGCAAATAATGGGCAAGATGGGCTTGCAAAAGTGAAAAAGGAACACCCAGACCTCGTTATTTTGGATATCTCAATGCCAGAAATGGACGGATATAACGTATGTAATAAACTTAGACAAGATAAAGACACAAAAAATATACCGATAATCATGCTTACCGCAAAAGGAGAGACCGAAGCGGTTATAAAGTCTTATGAATCAGGGGCAAATGACTATGTAGTCAAGCCGTTTAACCTGTCAACATTGATAAGTAGGATAAATAACTGCTTAATGAATTAGCAAAAAGTTCTAAATCATCAACAATTAAAAATAGGTTTAATGCAATATGGCAAAAGCTAAAATACTTGTTATAGATGATGAAAAAGAG
>DTPJ01000880.1 GCA_011334435.1 Candidatus Poribacteria bacterium
AAATATTAGCCTCTGCTTCATTAATCCGTAAGGAAACGCGAGGCAATTTCTGGCGCGCAGACTATCCAAATCCTGATAACGAAAAATGGGTTAAAAACATCGTTTTATGGGAAGATAAGGGAAGTGTAGCGACAAGAATTGATGACGTAGTGATGACAAGGCTACATTCGCCTGTCCAGCCTCCAATAGGATCAGGTTGTTTTTGGTATTTTCCGAAGATAGATATAGGGTAATTATTAAGGACAAGCATTAAGTCTTTACTTTGTCTGAGGGTTTCTTAACTAACAAAAGTAATCAGTGATCAGTATATAATGCCTTTTCTGTGTATTTCCGTGTGTTTCTGTGGCTAATTCTCATTCTTTAAAATTTTCTTTGATATTTCACATTTCTATGTCACATTTTGAATATTTTTTGTGTCTATATATATAAAGGCAAAATTATCTTATCTATGCAACCTTCGCGGAAAATACAATTTGACACAAGGATTTAACACAAAAACGTCAGTTTGGACAATAAGCAGGGGTAAAAAGGGGTAGCTAATGATTTGCTCTTTTAATTAGAATGGCATTTATGTGTCACCCTGAGATAAGTAAAGAGTCCTTCTAATGAAAGAGCAAATCCTTTTATAAACATATCATCAATAGTTAATCATATTTCCTTTCCACAAATAGGACATGCTTCGCCACCAGAGGTTAATCCTACAAATTTATCTAATTCCCTTAGATCAATCTCCGCTTTGCAATCTTTATGTGGACATCTTATAAAATATTCCTTACCATTTCCTCGCGGTATGATTTTATAACTGCCTTTGCTTGTGATATACTTAATAGGTGTTCCCGTATTTGAATCAGACATAATCCTAGCCATCTTCTTCCTCCTCAACGCTCAGATTGGACAATGCCGTTGTTCATAGTTTTTTTATTTCTAAGTGATCTATATAGCAAAAATGCTATGAAAACAAAAGCTGTTGATAAAATGATAAAGAAACCTGCGATCTTTGCTCTGTTGATATTAATAAGCCTTTTAATAAAAGCGATGCCATCTTTGGCATATTGCAGGTTCGGGTCAATTTTAAGTGCATTTTGATAATATTCTATTGATTCACGATACAAACCTTTTTCATAATAGGCATCTCCTAATCCAACATAAGCGTCAATATTGTTAGGATTTAGTTCAATCACTGATCTATAATATACTATGGCATCATCCATAAGACCAGATTCTTGTTTTTGTCTTCCTAATTCAAGATTAGCTATTTCAAGATTTTTCTTTGCCTGCCAACAATTTGGATCCCATATTAAAGCCTGCTTGCAAATATCAATCCCCGCTAACAAGTTCTTATTTTGAATCTGCTCCGCTCCCATGTTATTCATACAAGTTGCTATATCTTTTTTGGCTGGTTCAAAAGATGGCTCTAATTCTAACGATTTTTTATAATACTCTACGGCTTTTTCGTATTCCTTTTTATAATCATAAGCGGTGCCTAAGTCATAGTATAAGATTCGTGATGATGGAAACCTTATCATAGCTTGGTTTAATACGGATATTGCCCCGTTAGGATTCCCGCTTTTGATAAGATCAGATGCCCATAAATGATATGCTGTTAGGGAATTGTTTTTAACTGCGGTATTGCTATTATCTAAATAATACGCCTTTTGAAAATAATCTATAGCCAAAGGATAATCTTTTTGCTGAAAATAAAGCATTCCTATCATGCCAAATAGTCCAGATGAAGGCTCATGCCTAGCTAATTCACGATAATATTGTATCGCTTTTTGATTCATTCCCTCTTTCTGAAAGATCCTGGCAAGTCTATCTGCTGCTTTCAGAAAATTAGGATCAAGATTCAATGTGTATGTCAATTCCTGAATCGCCAAATCATCATAGCCTTTATCTGCATAAACAGAACCTAACCAAAGATGGAGATGAGGAGCATAAGCATTTTCGGATATATCAGCTTTAAGTTCAGATATTGCATTATCGTGAAAAGCCGAGCCATTAGGATATGATAACAATTTAATTAAGGTCTCTTTATCTCTTCTTGTAGGATACATAGCCTTTGTTTTGAGATACATAACGTCATTAACGTCTTTACTATGTCCCCAGAGACCTATGGCGTGTCCTATCTCATGTAAAGCGACCGTTCTAATCTCTTTATGGACAGATGTTGCTGAAGTCGGTATCCCTTTTATCAATATTGACACATTAACATAGAATTTATTTTGGCTAAACTGGACTAAACTTGATTCTCCTAACGGATCGCCTTCTGGACTTAGGAGTTTATTTGTCCAACATATCCGAATATCTGCGTCTTCTTTTTCTATCCTTTGAAATTTCAACTGCCCTTCTGAAATACTTGACCATTGATCAAGTGCATATTCTATATCGTCAACGTAAGATTGTTTTATATCGTCTGGAACATCAGGAGATGAAATATATACAGTTATCGGAGAATGGTCAAATCTGGTTATCCTTCCATCTGAAGCCATAGTGATCCTATTGAAATAATCATCACTATTTGCTGTTATCGGATACAGAAAGATCAATAGTAGAAAAAACAAATATCTTTTAAGAGAGATAGCCAACTGTTATCAACCCCAATAAAATAAACATCTAAGCTGTTTCATCGTTACTTTTTATCTTATAGTAATCATAGTTTTGGATTACCTCATTAGCTAACAACCTTCTGCAAATAGTTGCTATATCGTCCTCTGTTAGTTCTCCTTTTATGATGAATCTCTTGCCTGTTTTCGCTGATTTTATTCCAGAAATGCCCAAGTCTTTTATACCTTTGACGGTGCTATCCCCTACAGCATCAGTAACCCCGGGCTTATATGTTACGTCTATCATCCATGCCCCTATATCGTTTTTATGGTGTTCTGATCCTTTATATTCGTAATATTGTGTAATGCTATCTGTTAATAGATTTTTACTTATGTATTCCACATCAGATTCATCAATATCGCCAAATAGCATATATATCTGCATTGTTTTAACGTCTTTAACGCCTGAAATACCTAAGTCTTCTATATCTTTTTTTATTCCCTCTCCGTAAGAATCCGTGGCATTTGGTTTATAACCAACTTCTATTCTCCATTCCATTTTATTTCCCTTGTGAATGCACAAATATTATAAGCTATCAGTAATTGTGACAGATAAAGGATATTCTCTATCCGTCACTTGTCACTGATCACTTTAAGTAAACAATCAAAGATTTACAGGTCTTCCTATTTTTGATGATTCATAAATCGCGTTAAATATGACAACAGATTTTCTGCCTTCATAGCCATCAACTGCGACAGGTGTGCCATTGTTAATAGCTGACACCATATCTTCTATTATATTTGCAGGTCCAGATTCAACCTCTATTTCATCAAGACTGGCATTAGGTTTATCCGCGATGCTGAATAATTCTACCTTTGAATTTTTCCAAGAGATCGTCCCATTTGTGCCAGAAAACTCCATAGCACTACCAAGATCGGGATTGTTACATGTCGTTGTCTGCAAAACTCCGTAGGCACCGTTTTCAAATTCAAGTATAGCAAGGCTTAAATCCTCAGTTTCTATGTTATGAGCAATTGTCGCACTTTTGCCGATAACGGTCTTAACAGGTCCCATAAACCATTGGATCAGGTCAATAAAATGGACTCCTTGATTAGCAGCAGAACCACCCTCATAACGTCTTTTGCTTCTCCATCCTGCTGGCGATCCACCATCGTAATATCCCTGCGATCTATACCATTTCATTCTTAGATCGGCTAAAAATACCTTTCCCATCATGCCTGATTGTATAGCTTTTCTCACTCTTTTATTTGCAGATAGGTATCTCTCCCCGAAATCAACTGCGAGAATGACACCGGCATTTTTCGCTGTTTCTATGAGTTCATCGCACTTTTCAACGAGTATATCCATTGGCTTTGTCGTGAAGACATGCTTGCCTGCTTTTGCTGCCATAATGGCAAATTCTGCGTGTAGTCCACTTGGAGTCATGACTCCGACTACATCAACATCATCTCGTTTGAGCATTTTTTCATAATCAGTCTCATAAGCACAGCCATATTTTTCTGCGACCTTCTTAGCATTTGCTTCTACGATGTCGCAGACACATGATAATTTCGCTCCGGGAGTTTTTGATGCTATATCTGCCCTGTTTGCACCCATTCCTAAACCAACTATGCCGAACCTTATTTCTTTAGCCATAATAAAATCCTTTCTTATTGATAATAACTGATCACTGATCAAAACCTTTTAATACCTCCCCATGCCTGAGCGAGTTTGCCTTTATAATCAACAACTGCTGTCTTTTTCAATATTTGGTTGATCTCCGCCAGTGATAAAGCACGGTTATAAAAGTAAAACTCATCAATGACACCATGCCATGCAGGATAAGAAGGATCAACATTTTGTCCTGATGGTTCTGCACCGATCATAAAATCTGCACCACTTAAAGTAATATTTCCCTTTTTTGATCCTTTACCATCTTCTTTTCCGTCAAGATAGACGATAGCATCATTGCCATCAAAAGTCAAAGCGTAGTGATACCATCTGTTTTTTTCAATGCTCGTTTTTCCAGATGTTTGTAGGTAATCGCCTGAAATGTGTATCCATGAGTTTGGTTTTCCATTTTCAACTGTTAGTGCATAAGCCCCTCCGTCAGTTTTTGACATTAAAGTCCGATAAGCCCCAAAATTAGTGCCTTTTGCCCACATAGCTATTGTAAACTGCTTGTCAACGTTGACCTCTGGAGCATTGGCAACACGCACAAAATCGCTTCCGGGTGTTCCTTCTTCGGCATCTGCGTTTAACGCTACTCCTTTATTCACATATCCCGCAACCTGTTTAGCTTCACCTTCAAGAGTCCCATTTAGCTTATTATTGGCTTCGTTTATAACTTTTTTGCCCTCAATGTTGTCAAATGAGAAATATATGACCAAACCTTCATTCAAATCTGCATTAGCACTGCCTATTAACAATGTGATAAATAAAAAACTACAGAATAAAATTATTAGTCTCATTGATAACCCCCCTTTATACATAATAAATTTTTCATTCTACTGATTCACATTGTATCAAAATCAGTATGTATGATCAATCTATTAAATCAACTTTAACGTTTTACTATTTGATAATCAGCATCCATCCGCGTCCGGGTTCTATTGGTATTTCGTCTGTTGGTTTAAATATCGCAGACTGTTGAAATCCTTCAATTTCAGGAGCATATAAAGATACTTTCTTTTCATCAAGACCAAGTGCGTTCCAGTCTATATACAATTTACAAGTTGTAGATTCTTTTGCCCAGCTTGCAATGGAGATAAGCGACTTACCCTTTTTCCGATAGACAGTCACTAATATATTTTCATTGTCAGTCTTGACGGGGCAATTTTTGTCCCAATATCCTATCATTTGTGCATCTTGAATGCCGAATTCGTCCCAGAATTTCCATATATTTCTCGGATCTCCGCCCCAGCCAAGCCTATTTGTCATACCATAGATCATTCCGCGCCAAGGATTGCCATTGTTTTGAAGCATCTCACCAAATAAACCGAATGGTATGCCAGATATTTCTACAAGCCAATAATCAGGCGATTCATCATAATCAAACCCCTCGCCAAACCAAAGGCTATCAATATA
>DTPJ01000153.1 GCA_011334435.1 Candidatus Poribacteria bacterium
AGGGGAGATATACGCTTTTGGCTCTCCGCCGAAAAAATCTGCGTGGCGGGTTGGGATACAGCATCCAAGAAAGCCTAATGCGATCCTCGGCACGATTGATCTAAAAGATAAGGCTATCTCAACATCAGGCGATTATGAAAGCTATTTTGAAGTTAACGGCAAACGATATTGTCATATACTAAACCCAAAAACGGGAAAACCCATTGAAAATATAATGAGCGTCACTGTTGTTGCAGATAATACAACTGACGCAGATGCACTGTCCACAGCTATAATGGTAATGGGTGAAAAAGAAGGCATGAGGTTAGCAAAAAGACTTGGCGTAGAGTGTATAATAGTGACAGGAAAAAACGAGGAAGATATGAAAGTGATCATATCAGATGGATTAAAGGATAAGGTTAAACTATGAAGACAGCATCCAATAAAAATAATTTCATAATAATTCATAACATCTTGAAAAAATTAATATTTGTAATTCTTATATTATCAACCTCAATATCCTATGCAGAAAATAATAAAATTAAATTTAACGATGATGGCTCGTTTGTCATAGATGCGCCGGGATTACCAAGAGTAAAAGGCAGTTTGTTCCTTTGGTATGACAATTGGCAATATGCAACTCCGTCATCAGTAGTATCTGCTGAACAAAACTTATGGACTGGGAATATGCCCGATCACAACGCGTCAAGCGGATATGTCTCATACACTCAAAAAGTGAATTACTTGCCAGATGAAAGCATAAACATAAGCCTAAATTTTCAAAAAAACGGCGATATTAGACTCAACCGCGGTATATTCATGCTTTTAGAGTTTCCGATGTATGATATGTCAGGTCAGACAATAGAATTTACTCATGGTTTACCTTATATAGCGGGGGAAAATTATCGCACATCGGCAAAAGGCTTTAGTGTCAATCTCAACGACACAACTGCTTTGGAATTTATCGTAGATCGTGCCTGCATTTTTGAACGTCGCGGGAAGGAAGGCGAACCTCTTATGAATATTCGCCTCTCCAAAGACCCTGATGCAAATGTCAATATAAAGCTACGTTTTAAGCCAGCAATAGACGCCTATGTCTTATGGCAAGATATACAAAACGAAAAACTCGCTTTTAAGGAAATAAAGCAAAATATGGAGAAAGTCCCAAAATATTCAATATTTGAGTTGACCGTTGATCTGTCTGCAACTTATGATGACATCTTTGATCCTAATAATGTTCAAATTGACGCAGTATTTACATCTCCATCAGGGAAAAAGACCACTATGCCGGGATTTTTATATCAAGGTTTCAAATCCGAAATTGAAGACGATCTTGAACTGCTCTCTTATGATGGCAAGTTGGTATGGAAAGTGCGTTTTGCCCCGACAGAAATTGGGACTTATAGCTTCATTATAAATGCAAAGGATAAAAAAGGAAGGATAAAGTCTGATGAGAGAAAGTTTGAGTGTATTCCATCTGATTCAAAAGGCTTTGTCAGGATAAGCAAACCACCAGAGAAGGGATCACCATTATATTTTGTCTTAGAAAATGGCGAAACGCTTTTCCTTATCGGTCATAATATGCCAACTTATTATTCAAATGTTGCTGAATATTTCAAAAAAATGGCGTCAGCAGGGGAAAACTATAACCGCTTTTGGATGTATAGTTCAGCGTTAGGGTTAGAATGGAATATGCCCGTCGGAGATTATCGCTTAGATGAGGCATGGAAGTTAGATAAGGCTATGGAGTTAGCATTGGAAAATGGCATATATATTATGCTATGTTTTGACACTCATCAGGATTTCAGGGAGAATTGGGATAATAATCCTTATAATGTAAAAATCGGAGGTCCTATTCGTAAGCCTTTGGATTTCTTTAAAGATGTAAATGCACAAAAGCTATATAAAAATCGGCTTAGATATATAGTTGCACGTTGGTCTGCCTACACTAACCTGCTTGCATGGGAGTTTATGAACGAGATGGAAGGTTGGGAAGGTGCAGAACAAAATCGTCCTGTTGTGACAAAATGGGTCTCTGATATGGCAAAAGAATTGCGAAAAATTGATCCTTTCATGCATCCTATAAGCACCAGCCTTTGGACAACTGCTGGTTGGTCAGAGCTTTGGAAATTGCCTGAAATGGATTTTGTGCAATCTCACTTCTACGCTAATAATCCTTTGGATATGGCACAAGAGGTCGCCAATATAAATAACCAAAAACGCAAAGACTATCCCGATAAACTACATCTTTTCGCTGAATATGGCATTATGTCAGGCGGAGGGACAGCACAAAACGATCCGAAAGGAATTCATCTCCATAATGGAAATTGGGCAGGACTTATGACAGGTTCTGCAAGTGTCCCTGCAAGCTGGTGGCATGAATCGTATATTGACCCATTAAACCTTTATGATGTCTATAAAGGCATATCAAGCTATTTAGCTGATGAAAAAGATTTGGCAAGTCATGCGTGGCAACCATTAAATATCGCTTCTTTGTCTTACGTTGACACTTCTGCACAAGTAACATATAAAGACTTGCAGTTTATTGGCAAAGGAGGAAATTGGGAAAAAGCCATTAAAACGACCTTCGAAATTAAGGAAGATGGGACAATAGAGGATATTGATAAACTGCAATCAATTCTCCATGGACACGCCCATATAAATTTGCGAGTGCCTATAACGTTTAAGGTGAACTATCCTACCGACGGGAAGTTTATAATACGGATCGGCAGGGTTGGTGATAATGGCATGTTAAAGATATTCCTTGATGGAAATGAGGTCAGATCAGTAGAGCTTCCAACAGGTCAAGGTTTAGGTGTATCAAGCGAGTATATAGAACAATGGAAACGATGGGAGACAATTTATGATAAAGACATTGATATTGATATTCCCGCAGGAAAACACGAGATAATGATCCGAAATGATGGCAATGATTGGATAATGATAAACAGCTTTCGGTTGACAAATTATCTTTCAAGCGATAAGCCAAACCTACGAGTATTAGGAATGAAAACAAACGAGAAGGCGTTAATATGGGTTCAAAACAAAGATCATACTTGGTTTAATGTCCGTGATAATGTTCAGATAAATCCCGTTCCACCGACGAGATTAACTTTGACTGGTTTTGCAAATGGATCATACAAGTTGGAGTTATGGGATACTGTTACAGGAGCGATAATAGAAAAAAGGGATATTGTAGCTTCTGACAGCATGATAGTTTTTGACGTACCAGAAATTAAGACTGATATCGCGGTTAAAATTCTGCGACAAAAGTGATAGAAGGAGATATGTATTTATGATAAAATCTAATCTTTCATTTAGGTTTGGTATCTTTATTTTTGTATTTCTGTCGTTATTTTTAATCTATATAGGGATCTCAGAATGTTCTGAATATAAATCTTTTATAAATAGCAGTAATAATTGGTATGAATTTCAGGGCGGTTTTGAGATCGGATTTTTAGATGTTCTGAGCCATAACATACAATTTGGCAGTGATGGAACTAAATTTGACTATGTTGATGAAGGAGGACAAGATATTCTCTTCCCATTTACTCGCTTAACCGCAGAGATGAATATACATGACAGACATAAACTGATCTTCCTCATACAGCCATTAGATATAAGAACTGAGGCACTTTTGAGGAGGGATATTGTCGTTGATGAACTAACATTTCCCAAAGACACTCCGCTTGAATTAAGGTATCTGTTCAACTTTTACCGTTTAAGCTATCTATATGATTTTTCAAGGGCAAAAGATAAAGAGATAGCTATTGGTCTTTCTTTACAGATACGAAATGCCTCTATTAGTTTCAAATCAACAGATGGGAAGTTATTCAGAATTAATAGCGGAGTTGGACCAGTGCCTATTTTTAAGTTCAGAGTGAAATACCCATTTAATAACGGACTATGGCTTGGAACTGAGATAGACGGATTTTACGCATCAGGAAAATATATCACAGGAAGCACTAATGACTTTGAGGGGGCAATTCTTGACGCATCTGTAAGGTTAGGATTTAAACTTACAGAATATCTTGAGGCTTACTTAAACATGAGATATATTGGTGGAGGAGCAAAAGGGACAGAGAAAAATTCACCCGGACCCGGTGATGGTTTCACTGACAATTGGTTAAAGACATCTGAAGTGTCATTAGGATTTTATGTTAAATAAAAAAGCACAAATCAGGTATGTTTAGACTATCCCCCTTATTTTTCCCCTTAAGCAGTCCAAACATACGATTTGTGCTAATTACATAGTTAATATATTATAAGTTATAAAAAATGTCAAGACCTTGATAGATCGCAACTGATCCGAGTTCCTCTTCTATTCTAAGCAACTCGTTATACTTGCAAATTCTCTCTGAGCGGGACATAGAACCTGTCTTTATCTGTCCTGCGTTTGTCGCAACGACTATATGTGAGATCGTGGAGTCTTCGGTCTCGCCTGATCGGTGAGAGACAACCGCAGTATATTTAGCTCTTTTTGCCATCTCAATAGCATCAAGGGTTTCCGTCAGTGTGCCGATCTGATTTACTTTTATGAGTATTGAGTTTGCAATGCCATTTTCAATACCTCTCTTCAGAATTTGAGTGTTTGTGACAAAGATGTCGTCGCCTATGAGTTGGACTTTTTTCCCTAGTGCATCGGTCAACATTTTCCAACCGTCCCAATCTGTCTGTGCCATGCCGTCCTCTATTGATATTATTGGGTATTTTTCTACCAACTTGGAATAAAACTTCACCATATCTTGTGGACTCTTTTTCGGTTTTTTCTCGGCTGAAAGGACATAGACTTTTTCATCTTCATCGTATAATTCACTGGCAGCGGTATCTATTGCTATTGCTACGCCTTTTCCGGGTTCGTATCCAGCTTTTTTAATGCTTTCCATAATCAGATCAAATGCCTCTTCGTTTGATTTCAAATTAGGTGCAAATCCGCCTTCATCTCCAACTGCGGTATTATATCCTTTGCTTTTCAAAACGGATTTTAGATTATGGAAAACTTCGGCGCCCATCCTTATCGCTTCGGAGAAATTATCCGCCCCAACTGGCATTATCAAAAACTCTTGAATATCAACGTTGTTGTCAGCATGCGCTCCGCCATTGATTATGTTCATCATAGGGACAGGCATCACTTTGGCATTAACACCGCCGATATACCTATAAAGTGGGAGTCCCAAAGCATTTGCAGATGCCTTTGCAACAGCAAGCGAAACACCTAAAATAGCGTTTGCACCGAGATTTCCCTTATTCTCTGATCCGTCCATCTCAATCATAGTGCGGTCAATCTTTACTTGGTCTTGTGCATCCATACCTACAATCTTTGACGCTATGATGTCATTGACATTTTCTACTGCTTTCAGGACGCCTTTTCCAAGATACCTGCTTTTATCTCCGTCCCGCAGTTCTAATGCTTCAAGTATCCCTGTTGATGCACCTGATGGCACTGCTGCTCTGCCAAGAGCGCCACATTCTAATAAAACGTCCACCTCAATTGTTGGATTTCCCCTTGAGTCAATTATCTCTCTTGCGTGTATTTTCTCAATTTTTGTCATGTTTCTGATCTCCTCTCTTTGATAAATTTAAGTTTTGTGTGATCAATTTCATACATTTATGTCAGATATGCACTATGTAGGATATTTTGTAGTTCCTC
>DTPJ01000425.1 GCA_011334435.1 Candidatus Poribacteria bacterium
CGAGAAATTTGGAATAATCGCATCCATATATTATCATAGACTATTGAAACATACCAATGTTTATTTTACATAAATCTTCCGCAAACCTTAACTAACATTTCTTTAAGTGTGCTGACGCTTCAATATATCCAGCCATTTTTTTTAGATTATAATATAATAAATCCTGATTGCTGATTAGTCAAATTATCACGAATATAAAAGCCCCAAAGTGCCGCGTTCATCGGCATTTCGGGGCTTTTCCTTATTATACCGTGTGGCACCCCGTTTTCGGCAGGTGCAACATTAGGTGCAACATGGCGCGACTCATTTTTCTGCGCTTTCGCGTGATAGTTGAGCGTCCAATCGGTCTGCATTCCGTTGTTTTCCCTCGTCCGTCGCATGGACGTATCGTGTTGAGTTTTAATTATTTATTATTTATCATGCAATAAAAAACCTCCAAGGAAGGTATTTCCATCTAATGCCTTCCCTGGAGGTCACATAAAATTGGGAATAGTCAATTTTACGATACAAGCACTAGCGTTAATATATGGGATATATCATATCTTTGTAGAATGCATAACTCGCTACCATTATTTATCATTTCCATATGTATCTTTGATAGACTTGCTCTGCAAGTGTTAATAGATGATCATCGACGAAAGCTTCGTTAAATTCCAAATCTTCTGTTGTCAAGCCATTAATGCTAGCTGAGTTAATGGTTTTTTCCGTTATTGGATATTTGCCGTGCCATCCGCTATTGAAATAATAATCTTCTCCGAATTTCACCTCAGCGTCGTCGGGCTGCTTCTTCAGGAATACCAAGTATTGTTCGCCCTTGTTCATTGGCAACATACCATAAGCGGTTTCAACAATTATCGTATTTTCTTTATTGGAATCTGGATATGTTCTATAATCCTCCTCAATAACAACTTCATCACCTATCTTAAGATTACAATCGGATTTATACACTTCATCAACCCTCACGGTTGTGAGTGTCACTTGTACCTCTTCAGGTTCAATATTCCCAATTGGCATTTTTGATAATGCCTCATAGTCTGGGTTCTCCGAATAAAGAGCTGTCACTTTCAAAATAGCAACCGAATCCTTTTCAAGTTCTTCGACGTTGAGTTTATACCAGCCAGGACCGAAACTGGAAGCGTCAGAACTTCCCATGACCACCACATTCGGATCGTCTGGCCGTATCCCCCCACTTACCTCACCGTTTTTAACGCTAGTATCTTCCTCATTAATAGTTAACTGATCATTTGTCTGTACTTCAGAACATCCTATTAAGCCAAAAACAATTATTGCGATCAGTATTAAGATTCTGATAAAATGTTTATTGTTCATCTTGTTCCTCCTCTTCAAATACCTTATTATAAGATTCATTATACACTTAAGACGGACCTTTTATCCTTTATGTTCCATATCACTAGTATTTATCGTTGACAGTCTGACGATCATGAGAAGTTGTTTGC
The DNA here is from genome assembly GCA_011334435.1 of Candidatus Poribacteria bacterium. Lineage (GTDB taxonomy): Bacteria > Poribacteria > DTPJ01 > DTPJ01 > DTPJ01 > DTPJ01. The sequence goes on from DTPJ01000425.1 coordinate 1,458, forward strand.
ACATATGAATAAAAGTTGTTTTGCTGCATAACGCAAATACTGCTATCATTATTAAATGCATTAACATGAGCCAACCCTATGGCATGACCGAGCTCGTGAAGTATTATTAATGAAATTAAATCATCATGGAATGTTTGGAGTGATGATGAATTAGAGTTTAGTTCAATTACGACGCTATCCCACGTCGGAGCATTATAAGGTGGATAAGGGAAAACTTCATTACCTTGATAATAAAAACGCGTCTTCCCGAATTGTGTAGCGCTTGCCCAATAAACTTGCTTTATTTCAATATTGTGAGAAGTGCTCGTTCCACTCTTTGAGTCGACATTTACGTTTGAATTTATACCATTCCATAGGTTCCATGCTTCATCAATATTATTATTAAATAATGCAGTGTTTTTGTATATAACCAAATCATCAGCAACACCGCTTACCCAATTACCTGACCAATATTGGTAATCAGTAATGTCGGTATATGTAATAGACAACCTTGGTAGATAACTAGTTGATGATGAATCTGATGAATAAAAAGTACACCATACATTAGTATTATTTTCAATACTGTCCTTAACAATAAACCCAAAATTTGAAGTTGTTTCATAATAGCAATCCTTAATCTGATCTAGGACATTAAATTTGTACCAAGAAGTGCTATCGTCTGTTATTGGGGCTTCATCAGTATAATAGATATAAGGTTTATTGAGCCATGTAATTTCATTAGACCGCCAATAAGAATTACTAAGTTCAGGAACCGTATCAACAGGTTCTACACTTCATGCTGAAAGGTCGTTGGCTCCAGTTCCTTTTGATTTAAGTCTGAGTTGTAATTCTGCACTTGTTATACCGCCATATTCATATCCTGAAGGTAATTTAAATCTTAAATAAGTTCTTCTTACCCCGTAGGTAGTATCCTTCCCGGTCCTTAAGTCATCATCTAGGTAATAATTATCGTCTCTCCTATCTATGGTGCCGTCATAACGGTCGGCAACGTACGTATCAGAAGTATAATCTGTTCCTGTTGTCACATATGTTGGATCAATTCGTACAGGAAATACGGTATCAGGAGCATTAATAAAGTCTGTATCTGACGTTATTGTTATTATATACCCATTAATGTCTTCATCAATCTTATAGCTCACAGCATCAGAGCGCTTTCCACATGCATCCTCCATATACATAGGATCAATTGCAAAGACATCATTCCCGTATTCATCAACAAACTTTGTCTTACCTTGTTTGTCTATCAATTTTAAGCCTTCGGTTTTAAGATGGAACTGAAATGTTGTTGCAGCTGATTTATCTCTCAGAATTATATCTTCCTTCAAAGCTGATGTAAAAACAGTGTACGCGATATCGACATTGGCGAAAACATTCTTATAGATAACAGCACGGTTATCTTCAGCAATTGATTTTTCAAAATCACATCTTGGGTCAGTTATAGAATTAGATTTCTGAACAATACTTTCATTGGAGCCTATTAAATAAAACTCTAAAGCGTACTTATCCTTTTTTATTGTAATTGCATTTTCTTCACCGATAGAATCTTTAAAGTATGCACGCCAAGAGTTTGCAGTATTTGTTAATATATAATTGTCTGTTTCTAATGCCGCTTTTATAGTATTGTCAATATCTTTTAACTTGCCGTCTGTATCTCTATAAAAGATGTCTATTGGATAAATGTCACATTGGATTTGTCCGTTGTCAAGTTGATAAGCCTTTACATTTTCTTCACGCAGATCGACACGTTCCCCTACTATTTTTGGTTGACCTTCTGCTGCTAATACATTTTGTGGAGCAGCTATCAATACTGTCATGCAAAGAAGCAATAGAGCAAGAACTATGGAACTTAATTTTCTTCCGTGTTTTAACATAGGACTGCCTCCTTTGTTTATTAATTGATTATTTCCTTTCGGAAACTCTTTAAACCTTTTTATCTAATGGACTTGTCCATTATCTAATTAACCGTATCGGCTATCTTTTTCCATCCGTCAATATCATTTTAATATTGTTGGCGCATTATTACAATGGTTTCGCCCCGAATATACAAAATTAGTCATAATGCGACAATATTTCTTCCCTGCCAGCGGTAGATTTTGCTACCATTAATTGCGGGAACTTTTATAATTTAGACGTATTCCTCTTCGCATTAGTTCCATACTTTTCTGTTATATTGACACCGCAGCAAAGGAAAATATGACGGATATTTTAGAAATATTAAACCAGTCTGTGCCAAGCTATTACGCTTGTGCATGACTGGTTTTTTCTTTTGCTCCGCTTGAAGCTGTTTACTTAAGTTATTTGTTCATATCCTTGCGTGAATGTTCCTTCAGGGGCTTTTGCGTTATGCCTGAACTTCTGTTATGGTTTTATTTCGTGAAACGCGGGTTCGTTTAGGTTCAGGAATGGGCGTACCCTAGGGTACGAGCCAAAGACGACCGCCCACTCGGAAGGCTTGCGGCAACTTACCTCGCTTAATCCATTGCCGTAACGTCGATGCTCTTACGCCCCAGCGTTCGGCGGCTTCTGCGAGTGTACATACGTGAAGGCGACGAGCCGCTAGCATATCGCCTTCATACCTCTCAGTCTGCATTTCTCATTTTCCCCCTTTACTCACGACCAGTTCGCCCTTGACATTTGTTAAAATCTCCTTGTTTGCTTTCAGGTTACTACTTCGCTGTAAGCGTGGCAAGAGAAATGTCACGCTTACGCTCCGTTTAGAAGTCAAGCATACCGCATATGGGAATATCTATATTAGCACGGTGTTGCGCGAGTTATTCCGCTATGTTATGATTGGCATGGAAAGTGCCGTGAGTGTTTCCCGATTTGGTGTCTGGGCGAGCGGGACGGTGATGAGCCGACACCCGCTCGTTGCAGTTTACGGCGAGCGTGGAATTGAACGATTTAAGCGTGCTTTTTGCGGCGGTGCAACAGGCAGGTGCAACATTAGGTGCAACATCAGCGTATGTAAAAGATGCTCTTTAGCGCAAGTGCAGCGACGCGTAATTATCACGAAAGCCCGACGTTATCGGCTAAAAGGCGTCCAGCGGTGTTGTGTGCTTTATCGGTTTGATATATAATAACCTTTATAAAAATCTTTAGGCGAGAAAGAAAGAGTCTTTGTCAGACTCAATCTTGTTGCAATTTTATTTCTTTTTGCTTGTTTGGCATATTACATAGATAATATCATTTTCTTTATCTAAGCTAACCTCTACCCAATACTTTCCATCATTGGTATATGCGCCGAAATCGCTACTTCTTTTTTCATTTGTCTTATAAATAACGTCATTAAAGCCCATCTCTTTACATTCTGAGATATACGACTCATATTCACCATCGGCATAGCCGGTGACCTCAAATATGTAAGCCTTTCCACCATCACCGTCAGTAATGCTAATGTCGCCATTGCAAATATTACTTTTGGATCAGGAATCATTTCCGCATATTTAATATCGGAATTGCTAGCACTAGGCATACTAGTTGGGGTTAGAGTTGGTGATTGTGTTTGCACAGAAGACATTTCTTTAGCTGCGGTTAAGTTTGGAGTAGGCGCTGGTATTACCTGTGCTGTACATGCTGTTAACAGCAAAAGTACCAAAATTACGATTAGAAATAAGATTTTTTTCATTTTTCTTTCTCCTTCATAATATGTTTTTGGTGTTATCCATATAAGCTCATGTAAATTTCGCGAATGCAGGTTATTCTCTGTTATCAGCAACTATTGATTTTTTTATAAATAAAAAGCGAATGCAATTATCCATGCTGCATTCGCTCCAATTTTCATTTTCATTTTATCGGCCAATGGCCCTTATATTTACGTGGGGTAATGCTTTATGCATTCGTTCCTTTTCGAATAGTAAATGTTTTAGTCTTTCTCTTGATACCAAGTAATGTGTAAGCTGATAAATATGCAAAATGGAAGCTAGTCCTTTGTCAGGTGCTCCCATTTGTGCGGATATTGTGGTGGAGGCGAGGGGAGTCGAACCCCTGTCCGAAAGTTCCGTTTCTTGAATTTCTCCGGGTGCAGCACAGGTATTGGTATTTCCCGCCGGACGCGCCCCATGTGCAGGTCATGCCGGTCGGTAGCTTCATGATCCCTTCCGCCGCTCAAAGCTTTGCGGCGGCGGTTCCCCTGGTTGATGATGCCCTGTTCCCGGCGTTCAG
>DTPJ01000446.1 GCA_011334435.1 Candidatus Poribacteria bacterium
AAATTCAGAATTAGGAATAAATCAGCAATTCTATTCCTAATAATTGGATTTTTAAACTTTACCAAAGGGGGATTTTGGGTGTTTATTCCTCACCAACTCGGAAAAACCGCAAAATGGTATGGACGAAATTTCTAATATATTCCTTTATTTGATCGTTTTAAGTCTATTACTATTCTTATCAGCTTTCTTCTCTATATCAGAGACAGCATTGTTTTCATTAAGCGAGGCAAGAATAGAACTGCTTCGGCGAAGCAAAGGCAGAACAGATAGGTTTGTTGCTAAACTTCTAAATAATCCTCGCAGATTACTGATAACCATACTCATCGGCAATACCCTTGTTAATTCAGCATCAGCCAGTGTAGTTGCATCTTTCGCTACTTCTATTTTCGGATACAGAGGAGTCGGTATCGCCATAGCTATTACAACTGTTTTGATCGTCGTATTTGGTGATATTATGCCAAAGACGATCGCAATTCATCATAACGAAATTATCTCAAAGGCGGTTGCATATCCTATTGACCTTTTCGCTAGGACAATATCACCTGTAAGAAAGATTTTTAGCTCAATAACCGACTCAATTATAGATTTTATGAGCGGAGACGAGGAAGAATCCAAAGAAAAAATCACCCAAGAAGACCTAAAAACTATGGTTGATATGGCAGAGGAAGAAGGTTCAATAGAAAAGCGAGAAAAGGATATAATCAACGCTATATTGGACTTACGATATATAACAGCAGCAGAAATTATGGTTCCAAGAACTGATATAATATGTGCGGAAGATGATATGACGCTTCAGCAAGTCTTTGATCTTGGAAAGGAATTCAAAAGATCAAAGATACCTGTATATAAAGATGATATAGACAACATATTTGGCATAGCATATATAAGGGATTTTCAGATGTGGAGACGGTTTAACATCTTTTCTATGACAGTTGAGGAATTTGTCAACAGACGTGATAAAATATGGAGTCATGGTGCTAATACACTTATACGTGAGCCATTCTTTGCACCAGAGACAAGAACAGGCATAGGGCTTTTGCAGGATTTTCGCGATAAAAAGACACATATAGCTATACTACTGGACGAATATGGCGGAACTGCTGGACTTGTCACTATGAAAGACCTTTTGGCTGAAATTGTCGGTGAATTCTCAGATGAACACGAAAAAATAATTGAGGAATTTCAAATAATTGATGACTTTACAGCAATAGTCTCTGGAAAAGCGAGCATTAGAAATGTAAACAAGAAACTTAATCTTGATCTTCCAACTGAGGGCGACATAGATACAATAAGCGGATATGTGATCAGCTTACTTGGACGGATACCTGACATTGGCGAAAAAATCTCCATAGACTCTGTTGAGTTTGAGATAATAGGCGAAGATGGAAAACGAATTACCGAGTTGCTAATAAAAAAACACAAAGATATAAAAGAGGAAGAGAATTAAAACCTCTGATTGTTATGATAGATTTAATTTTAATTGTATTAATTATATGCTGTGTAGCTATGACAGCGTTCTTTGAAGGTGCAGAAACTGCCCTTATCTCTGCTAATAGAGTCAGATTCAGGACTATGGCGGAGAATGGCGATCGCAGGGCAGAAAGGATTGTTAAATTATTTGATAGACCAAGCAGACTTTTGGGAGTGACATTGTTGGGTTCAAACTTATTTTCCTCTGCAAGCACAATTTTTGCTTCAATCCTGATCGGCTTATTATTCAACCGATTTACTGAGCAAGAACATCCAAGCCTTCAAAATGCTATTACTGTGCTTGTAATGACTCCCATTCTTTTGATGTTTGCTCAGATTATACCAAAAGCTGTCGGCAGAGCCAGAGCTAATTCAATATCCATTAGCATATCATCTGCGATCAGATTCTTTTCGTTCCTATTATATCCAATAGCCCATCCATTAGGAAAAATAGGAAGTTCTATTGCTATTTTATTTGGTAAAGCTGATCTTCCAAATGATGCAACTGCAATGGAAGAGCTTAAAATACTCGCCAAACTTGGCGAAAAAGATGGAGCGATAAGACCTCAACAGAGCAAGATGATCAACAGCATATTTGAAATAAGGGAGAGAACGCTTAGCAGAATTATGATCCCTTTGGTTGATGTTGTGTCAGTTAATAAGGATATTACACTGAAAGAGTTTTATGATAAAATATCAAAGAATAAGTTTTCCCGTATTCCCGTATATTCTGAAAGGACAGATAACATAATAGGCATTATCAATGTCTTTGATGTTATTTATTCAGATAAGCAGTCTGGGACGATCAGACCTTTTGTCCACGAGGACGTTATCTATCTTCCAGAGTCAAAACGGATAACTTCTTCACTTGAAGAACTTCAGAAAAGCCCTCATCCTATGGGTATTGTAGTAGATGAATATGGCGGAGTTGTCGGCATTGTCACTTTGGAAGATATAATTGCTGAAATAGTCGGCGAGATAAAAGATGATTGGGAAGATGAGAAAAAACCAAAATTTGACGGCAAAACTCTTGAATGCGATGGCAGAACCGAAATTGACGAGATCAACGAGTTACTCGGCACTGATATTCCATCAGAAGAGTATGAGACCATCGCAGGATTTATTATAAATCAGATGGACAAAATACCAAAACCATCAGAAGAAACTAAATGGAAAAATATTAGAATGATTGTTTTACGGTCAAATAAACGTAGTATTTTAAGAGTAAAACTAATAATAGAAGAGGACGAAAATGATGAACAAACTGAAATTGGGGATACCGAAAGGTAGTATGGAAGAATCAACAATAAAATGGTTCGGCAGGGCAGGATATAACATCAGCACAAGCGAAAGATCGCATAGTGCTAAAATAGACGATGAAGATATAGAGGTTATGCTTGTTCGCCCACAAGAGATGGCTTATCCTTACATTCAAAGAGGCGTGTTAGATGCTGGCGTGACTGGGGAAGATTGGATCAGAGAGAGAAACGCAGATGTAATTGAAGTTGCTGATCTTGTCTATGCAAAACAGTTGTCAAAACCAGTGAGATGGGTCCTTGCTGTGAAAAACGATTCCGACATACAATCAGTAAAAGACCTTGAAGGCAGAATAATAGCAACTGAGCTTGTAGAAGTCACAAAAGCTTATTTAGCAAAGAATGGCGTTAATGCGACAGTTGAATTTTCCTATGGCGCCACAGAGGCGAAAGTTCCATATCTTGCAGATGCAATAGTTGAATTAACGGAAACTGGAAGTTCCCTCAGAGCGAATAATTTACGCATAGTTGACGTTGTTATGACATCAACTGCAAAACTTATTGCGAACAAATCCGCATGGCAAGATGATTGGAAACGCACAAAACTCCAAAATATAGCTATGCTATTGCAAGGTGCCATCGTTGCAGAATCAAAAGTCGGATTAAAAATGAATATATCAAAGGACGATCTGCCAGCATTGCTTAAAATATTACCTTCTATGAAAAATCCTACCGTGTCTTCTCTTAGCGACGAAGGATGGTATGCGGTGGATACTGTTACCGATGAATCCATAGTCAGAGATTTAATCCCAGAGCTTAAACGGGTTGGTGCAACAGACATAATAGAATATCCTTTGAATAAGGTAATTCCCTAACTAAATTTGATGATTAAAGATTATCTAATATCGTCATAATTACTAATCTTTGAAGCTAAGGAGGTATCTATGACACAAGAAAATGAAAAAATAACCGAAGAAAAAAAAGAGAAATCAGAAACTTATGAACTTCCACCTGTAACATTTGAGGATTTCATCTTAAATCTTTATAATATAGCATTAATAAATCTTGGATATCGCGATCCTGAAAGTGGAAAAGTTGTCCGTAATCTGCCGATGGCGAAACATACAATAGATACAATTGGGATGTTAGAGGAGAAAACCAAAGGAAATCTTACACCATCAGAGAGCAATATGATTGAAAATTTGCTTTATGAGTTGCGAATGAACTATCTTAGAATCCTTAATATATCTCAAAATGAGTTAAATTTAGAAGATACACAAAAAGAGCAAAATAATTCGCAGAGTCAATCTGGAAATTGAGATTTCAAAATGGTATAATATCTATTAAGAAGGGCAGGTTTTCAACCTGTCTTTCTTTTAAAGATTCAATGGAAGGAGTGAGGATCAATTGAAATCAAAAGCGGTAGCGATTAAAACAAAAATAGCGGTCATCTCCGATACACACATTCCCAAACAAGCAGATAAATTGCCAGATTCGCTCCTTGAAGAATTGGCAAAATCCGCTTTTATAATCCATGCAGGCGATTTTGAGGATATAAAAACTCTCAATCAACTGCAGAAGATTAACAGAGTCGTCGGCGTCGCAGGAAATATGGATTCAAAGGAAGTTAAAGAAAAATTAAAACATAAGGAAGTAGTCAATGTAGATCATCATAAGATCGGTGTTATCCATGGTTGGGGCGATCCACATAAATTGCCTAAAACCGTCCTCCAGGAGTTCAAAAATGATGGCGTTCAATGTATAGTCTTTGGACATTCACATCAGGCTTTTAATGAAGTTATTGATGGAATATTATTATTTAATCCCGGCAGTCCAACTGATATTATTTACGCACATTATAAATCTTATGGAATATTAGAAACATCTCCAGATGGAATTAAAGGACAGATTATAAAATTAGGTGATTGAATATGTCAATAAACAGGCAAAATAATATATTTGTGCTATGTATAATATCCATTTTATTTGTTTTTTTATCCTGTGGCAAAGCAGATAGCGATGTCAGAGTTCGTCAAGCGACACATGCAGACGGTCTCTGGTATCCTGACACACCAGCAAAACTCGCCGAAGTGGTTGACAATTATCTTGCAAAAGTAAAAGATGAACCTGTGCAGGGAAAGATCATCGGATTAATATCCCCACACGCAGGTTATCGGTTCTGTGGACAGGTAATGGCTCATTCTTATAATCAGATCAAAGGAAAAAGTTTTGATACTGTTGTGCTTGTAGGGGCAAGCCATCATTATTCGTTTCCCGGTGTAGCTGTTTATGAAAGTGGGGTTTTTCGCAATCCATTAGGAGATGTTGAGGTTGATAGTGTTATCGCAAATGAATTGATAAAGCAGAATTCCGCTATTAAGTCTTATCTTTCGCCTCATATTCCAGAGCATTCTTTGGAGAACCAAATCCCTTTTTTACAGAGGACATTGAAAAAATTTAAGATTGTCCCAATACTTATAAGCGATCAGTCAAAACAGAATTGTGATATGCTTTCAAACGCCTTGGCTAATGTCCTTAAAGGCAAGAATGTGCTTTTGGTCGCTAGCACGGATATGACGCATTATCCTGTCTATGATCAGGCAGTTAAAGCGGACAAATTCACAATATCCGCTCTTGAGACTATGAATTCCGATGAAATGCGTAAACGTCTTAACGAATATATGAAAAAGGGCATAAATGAACTCCATTGTATGTTATGTGGAGAAGGGGCAGTTTTTGTTGTGATGGACACTGCCAAAAAATTAGGTGCTAATTCTGTCAAAGTGTTAAAATATGCCAATTCGGGCGATGTCCCCGAAGGCTCAAAAGATCGGGTGGTGGGATATATGTCAGCGGTATTTTATGAATC
>DTPJ01000835.1 GCA_011334435.1 Candidatus Poribacteria bacterium
GACGATGAAAAGTTATGTGAAAAGGGTGATTGGACACATAAAAAGAATAATAAAAGAGGAAATGCTGCCGCCAATAAGAGTAGCCAAAAACAAATGCCAAGGAGGATGCGGACACAAACAAACGTGCAATTAAGGTATGCTGATCTTTTGCTTGCTAAAGTTAACTCTGTCAATATAGACAGCACTTACCTTAGAGAAATTTTAAATTCTAATCGAATCCATATTAATTGGGGTTATCCATATGAGTGAAGTAGAAAAAGAAAGCTTGTATGCTTCTATTTACAGTTGGGCGTACAAAACCGCAAAAACAATATTAGAGAGTAGAAAAGAGGCGGGCGACGGAGAAGATCTTGTAAGAAGACTAATATACTCCATAAGAAGTGAAGAAACACCTGGACGATTCTTAGATAAGTTAGCAACCTCTATTGCTGAATTTAGGACAAATAGAGCTTACAACCTAGACGTTTCTATTCATAGTACTCTTTTAAAGGTGGAACTTAGAGGAGACAGTTTTCATTTGGCTAAAGCTAGCATATTATCTGGTCTTTTAGGAGCACTAGCTACTCCGGAAGGATAAGGGGGAGGAGTATAATGCCTAAAGTTTCGCAAATTGCCCTTTTATGTAAGATTAGTGGTAACGTAAATGCAGATGAGGTTATAGGACAAAGGATTACCCTTAAAAGGTTTTATACATCAGATGGTGAAGTTAAACCGTTCATATCAGCTAGAGCAGTGAAATATGCCATAAGACAAGCGCTCTTTCAAAAAGGTCTTCCTATAGATCCATTCCAACTCACTGAGAAAAAACCCCAAAGGCTTATTGATTCTGGAGACCCTGTGAAATACGCCGATAATGATCTATTTGGCTTTATGGCTGCAGAACAGAGGGAAGAGATAGCTAGAAGAAGGCAAGCTCCAATATCTCTATCTTATTGTAGAGCGCTAAGGAACACGGCCATAAAAGCTGAATTTGCTTTAAGAGCACCCAGACCACAAGGGACATCAGGTAATCCATTACCCTTTGAGGTAGAGGTTGCTGAATGGATTGGTAGACTTGACTGCCTGATTTACGATTATATAGGCTTATATCAAGGTACAGAAAGTCAAGATGCGAAAGCAGGTCAACCTTTCATTTCTGATGATGAACGGAAAAATAGGCTTCAAAGTTTCCTCGAAGTTTTCCTAACACCTTCATATGTCCTTCCCCGAAGAACAAATTCATTAGTCGTGCCCGAATATATAGCTCTACTTATTACACTCTCAAAACAAGGTCCATGGCCGATATATCAATACTTAGACTACAAAATTGATGGTGCTAAGCCAGTAGTGGATATCGCATTAATAAATAAGTTGCTGGAGAGGAACTTTCAAGTAGATCATCTATGGATAATTGACTATATGGATGCTGTTCCGCAACAATTAAAGTTTCGAGTTAGCGCTGAAAAACTTGGCGATATTATAAATAAAGTTACAGAATTTATGATAGGGTAATTCTGTTGAAAATATCCTTACAGATCAAAGCAAGTTTTTCAGAAGCACATTTTAGATGCCATTACACAGAGGTTAATCCATTATCTTACCCTATCCCGTTGCCGCCAACAGTTTTAGGAATGTTTGGGGCCCTACTTGGATGGAATAGAGAAGAAATAATGGAAAAAGCAGGTAACCATCAATTTGGTGCCAAGTTGCTTAATCTATGCGGTGTTACCCGTGAGTTTGCAAGGATCATCCAATTCAAGGAGGGAAAGCCAAAGTTCCCATTTCCTATAGAAAACTTTGAGTTACTTGTTAAGCCTTCTTATATTTTAGCTATAGCAGGTGAAGAGGAATTAATAAGGGACTATTATACCCGACTTAAAAGGGGATATTTGTACCTTCCATATGGAGGAAGAAACGATTTCTTTTTAGAAGACGTAGAGACCCTTGGTTTTCAAGAGGTGGCTCTAACGAGGGAGGTCGAAAGCTACGCTCCTTCTAATTGGGTGACATCACTGAGTTCTCAAAGTGAGGGTTGGGTTCGCGGATTACAAGTTATGCATAAAATCGACTCAGCTTCAAAATGGTTTTACTTCGCATATAAAACTACATTGAAACTAGACAGAGAATTACTTGCAACCGCTGATGGTGTTACGTTATATCCAATTAAGTGGTTCCATTATGGAAAACCAATAAGGGAACATTATGGAAAGTCTGTTTGAAAGAATGCAACCTGAACTTTCGACGACTTTTACGCATGGAAAACATAGTGTGTATATGCATTGTAAAGATGTCAAAAATATATTTTTAACGCTTTTCACGCATTACGGGTTTAGTGATAATAATCTAAAAAAATTAGGATGTTTCGTTTCGCTTTATCACGATGTAGCTAAGTCAAATGTGAAGCTAGGAGAACCGCACGCGGAACCTTCCGCAAGGTTAGTGTTTGAGAATAGATCTTACTTCGACACAATAGATCTATCTTTGGTACTTGTTGGCATATATCTTATTGCTTGCCATCACACAAAATTAAAGAAAGTAGGACACTTCTTAGATAGGCAGCAACCATCAGTAAGCGTAACCAAGTGTCTTCAGAAAGTATTTGAAAAAGAAAGGGCGTATCCATGGGATATCTCCGATGTATTTGGTCTGTTTAAACTGGCCGATGCATTCTCCGCAAGTGGTTATGACTACAGTAGATTGTTAAACAAACCATTTGTTACAACAGACAAAGTCAAAGAAATCTTCAAAAATGTTGATAGTGAAAGATGGAACGAGCAACTTCAATTAAAATACTCGCCCTCCATTTCAGTTTTAAGAGCCCCTACAGGATGGGGTAAAACCACAGCATCATTTCTTTTTGCAGCAGAAAAAGAAGCAAGCAGAATATTTCTTTTGCTTCCTACAATTACTGCAATCAGAGCGTTATATGCGAGTTTGGCTCAAGTATACGGTAGAGAGAATGTAGGAGAATACTTTTATCTTTATGACGCTGAAGTAGCAGAAAATGATGAATTGTTAGGATCATTATTCTTCGCTAAATCTTTCTTATTTCCGATAGTTATAACAACCGCTGATCAATTCTTACTCACGTTTCTTCAGATTGGAAAATATTATACTAAGCGCCCAAACTTCAGAAACGCAGTTTTAATATTTGACGAAGTCCATTTAATGAGTCCAACAATGTTTCTTTTAATCACTTTCTTTATCCAGAAATTCGCCGAGAGATACGGCTTACGATGTCTTTTTATGTCAGCCACTTTTCCGGAAGCTTATAAATATTATCTAGAAGAATCACTAAGGGCATATCACCTAGACTTTAGTAATAAATACAAGCAGTTAAGACGCATCATGTATGACTTTTTTACCCATGACATTTGTGATTCCGTATTAAATGATATCGGAGAGAAGGTCAAAGATCGTAAGAATGTTTTAGTTGTTGTAAATACTGTTCCTAAAGCAGTGTCATTAGCACAAAAGCTTGAGGAATTAGTGGGTAAGGAAAATGTTTTGCTTTTACACGCACGTTTTACACATGAGGATCGTCTACATCATGAACGACAGATGCATAACAAACTTCGCAAAAAGGAACCCCATGCACTAGTTGCCACACAAGTTTGTGGCGTTTCTCTTGATGTATCGTATGACTACATTTACACCGAGCTTGCACCGATAGGCGATATTATACAAAGATTTGGAAGAGTTAATAGATATGGAAAAAATACTGAAGTCTGTAATGCATTTATTTTTGAACCTTCACGACCTGAACCTTACGAAGAATTAGAATTAGATACTTCGCGAGCGGTTCTAGACCAATTCAGAGTCTACAACTTGAAAAATGAAAAGCAACTTCTTGACGAATTTGATAAACAATTCACTTTTGAAGACTTTTTGAAACTTTCCGGAAAACCAGTTAATATGGACGGTGGGGCATTTATCAAGCAACTTAATGAGTATTACGAAAAAGAGAATTTATTCTTTTACTCAACAGATTTTACGGAAGATGTGATAAAGAAGGTTTTGGAATATAAAGATAGACTCACAACGCTTGCACTTCCAAGTCCCGAGATAATAACTACAGATGATCAAAGAAAAAATTTAGAATGTGCGATTAGAGAATGGGTGGTTAGGGCTAAAGACGATTATAAAAGTGCCATAAAAACCTTAGCAAAATTGAAGAAATTCTTAATTCCGGTGCCATTGCGCTATATTAATCACGCCAAAGCTATAAATAGTGTCCCTTTTCCCATTATAACGCGAGGCCAGTATAATTCTTATTATGGTTATTTAATGGGGGGTTGATTTTTGGGTCATATAGAGGATATACTTAGAAAGCCTTACGGCAAGATGTGTGCGAGAGCCAATTTTTTAATCTTGACGCGGCAATTTGTACAACCCGGTCAGCCTAGGAAAATAAGGGAAAGCGTTCAGAAAGACCCTGATAAATTATTAGATGCAGTTGTTCATCTTACTCAATATTTCGTCGAGGAAAAAGGAGAGTATTCATCTTCAATCTGGCCGACACTTTTGAAATTTTCAGAGGCGAGTAATTTAAAAATACACAAACTTAGTCCAACGAAAGACGAGTTGTTTTATTTATGGTCGATTTTGTTATCGGGATTACCACATCGCAATATGATAGTAAGCCTAATAAATGTAGACGAAGATTGCATTGAAATGCTAAAGGAGAAACTCGTCTCAGATGTATCATTTATGCAAGCAATACCTGAATTGAACAGAGAGGCTTTATTATCTTCTCTCAATAAACAAATGCTTCCAATAACAGAGTATCCCGCCGTTCTTGTCTTTACTTTGATCAACTACATTGCTTATAAGTCAAAAAACTCTGAAAAAATGTCGGACATATGTGAATTTCTAGAGACATGGGGAATAACCGAGGACTCTTTGGTTGTCGTTATTCGTGTTCCTTTCAGAGGCGAAAAAAGTGAAGTGCATTTTTATTCAAGACTAGATATCTTCTTTAATAAGTGGTATCGTGACTTTTTTACGAGTAACATGCAATTTCCAGATCTTGGAACCTTTGTTTCCTCTCTTTATGTATACCACAAAGACTATCGTGAAGTTTCTGGTAGTCTTCTAGGAAAATTTCTTCACTACCTACTTAATGGATATGTCCACGGAGAATTATTGGATAGACTGATTACGACAAAAACTGAAGCTTTCCTAAAAGAGAAAACATATGGAGTTTTACGTGCTAAAAATTTCTTTTCAAAAATAACTATTTAACATAATTTTATCGGATTTTTAACTTTAAATTAATTTAAAGTTAGAGCAAACTTTGTTACTCCGTATCCTGCTGTTTTGTTTCCTCCTATGTTTGAGTATTCCGCGTATTTCGCCAGCATAACCGTTACTTTGTTCCATTCGCTTTTTAAATCCTTCATTTCGTAGGCGCACCAGCCCATAAACCCCACAGCCTTCTTTTCCCGCATGACCGCCAATCTCGTTCTAAGCCTGTAACCGCAAACCCCAATATTCTTACCCAACCACTTCTTATAGGCTAAAAACTCCTCTTTGCCAAATCGTCTACCATCGCTAAACTTGTTCCAGACACGCATC
>DTPJ01000183.1 GCA_011334435.1 Candidatus Poribacteria bacterium
CCAGTAGATTTTTTTACATAATAATCTCTCTGCATTATTTGTAAATATCCAAGCCGTAAAATCGTAATGCCAAATGCCACAATAACAATGATCGCAATAACTTTTATCCTATTACGAATTAGAGTTTCACGATACTCTTCGGTAAACATAGTTGTTAGTTTTCACCTTTGAAAATTCGGACAGAAAAACGATAAACGATAATGGTAAGTATAGGATTAATAATTAAAATTAACAATAACCCCCATAGCCTAAACTTAGGGAATGCATAACTTGAGAGCAAAGCACCAAGGATGAGCATTGTTATAATTTTATCAGCTATTGTTGCAGAAAAACCCGATACTATTTGAGTTACGATGCTTTCAGAATAAAATCTTTTCTGCATTAATCCCACAAAATAACCAATTAAAGTCAAGCTAAAAGATTGAACGCCTATGAAAGGTCCGCCAGAGGATAAATCACACAATAACCCAGAAAAAAAGCCTACTAACTCACCGTAAAAAGAACCTTTTAATAAAGCAATAGAGATTGTAAGAGCTAATGGTAAGCTGAGTTTGCTTCCAAAGAATGAGAAATGCGCCACAACGCTGGTCTGTATTATCGCACAGCCCAAAACCAGCAATATTATCTTAACTTTTCTATTCATAATTTACCAGAATTTAACACCACAAGGACAGTATTTAGTCGGCTGAATTTAAAGGCTGGTTGAACCTCAATATGGCAAAACTGAACTCCCTTATCAATTGATTTTATCCAACCAACAAGCATTCCTGATGGAAATATGGAGCTTCTTTCGTCAACTATCACAGGATCGCCTTGGTTTATTAGATCATGAGTAGTTGATGGGACTTCTTCAATAGTGCAATCCTCGTTTTCAGGTCGCCCCCTTAAAAGTGCGAGGTCTTTTTGCGGACCTATTGTGACAGCAACAACGCTTAATCGGTCAGTTATAAGCTGAACTCGGGCAGAGTTTGACTGTATACTGATAACTTTTCCTACAACAGCACCTTTTACAAATTTTGTGGTATTAGTTGGTTTTGGGGGAGGATACATAGTTTGAGTAATAACCGCCATATCAACGTTTATGCCTTGATTTCTACCTTTATTTATGGTCACATACCTAAACCAGTCTGTTGGATCTACAGAAATAACCCTTGCAGGAACAAACATAAACGCTGGATCAGCTTCTTTTAACCCTTTGCTTAATCCCCAAATTTGTTCTAACTCTTTATTTTTTCTTCGTTCTTCATCTAACTGAATATTAAGGCTTTCTATACTGCTTATGAGAGAGTTAAATTCATCTTCTTCAATAGGTTTTCTAAATAATCTTACGATATAGTCTCCTGCGTCAACTAATTTACCTGTTAGATAGCTAAAACCTCTTTCTATAATTTGATTTGGAACAATAAAAATAGTAAGAGCATTTTTCACAGGGTTATTGATGCTATCAATAGAACTGATTACATCAACATCTCGGTTAGGAACATATGACCATATAAGAATAAGCGAGATAACACATAGACATATAAGTATGATAAAATTCTTATATTTGCTTGTAAAAAAAGACATTATTTTTTAATGTTCTCCTGGACCGGGTGAAGCTAATACACCCCTCAGTTTATCAAGCTCCTCTAAAGCCCTTCCAGCACCAAGCACAACACATTCTATTGATCTTTCAGCTCTAAAAACAGGCAGTTTTGTTTCCTCACTTATCAGTTGATCAAGCCCTCTTAGCAAAGCTCCCCCACCAGTCAAAATCATTCCTCTTTCAACGATGTCAGCTGCTAATTCAGGGGGCGTTTTTTCAAGCGTTTGACGAATAGCAAATATGATCTCAGATACAGGTTCTTTCAATGCAGCTCTTATCTCTTGTGAAGATACAGTGAGTGTTTTTGGCAATCCTGCGACTAAGTCCTGTCCTTTAAGCTCAATCGTTTCCTCAGGATCAAGAGGAAAAGCTGATCCGATTTTGATCTTTATTTCTTCTGCGGATCGTTCACCGATAGACATACTATATTCACGCTTTATATATTGAACGATCGCTTCGTCAAGCTCATCACCAGCTATCCTAGATGATTTAAATACAACAATTCCGCCAAGTGATATTATAGCAACCTCTGTTGTCCCTCCGCCGATGTCAACTACCATATTTCCCGCGGGTTCTTGAACAGGCAAACCAGCTCCTATTGCAGCTGCCATAGGTTCTGTGATTAGATATACCTCCCTTGCTCCCGCTCTCTCAGCAGATTCACGAACTGCCCGTCTTTCAACCTCAGTAATGCCTGATGGTATGCCTATGATCATTCTTGGTCTGCTCATCCTTCGGCTGTTGTGAACCTTTCGGATGAAATGTCTTATCATACTCTCAGTAATATCAAAATCCGCAATAACACCATCTCTTAAAGGTCTTATTGCCTCAATATTTATGGGAGTTTTGCCAAGCATCTGCTTAGCTTCGTTGCCGACTGCAATTACTCGCCTACTGTTCTTATCAACAGCGACAACAGATGGCTCACAAAGCACGATCCCTTTGCCACGAACATAGACAAGCGTTGTCGCTGTCCCAAGGTCAATAGCGATGTCATTTGAGAATAAACCCCAAAATGAATCAAATATCATTTCTTTTGCCCCTCATATTTTAGATGTCTAACATATTTAACTATCTAACATCTATAACCTATAATCTATAATTATCTCGGTTTCATAATTACACATGGCAAAATCATCTCTTCCATTGATATTCCGCCATGTTGAAACCCACCTTTAAACTGCCTTTTGTATTCATGGAATTGATTTGGATAGACAAAATAATAGTCTTCTTTCGCCAGAATATAATTCTTCCCTATACTTCCGCCGGGAAGTTTATATAATTTCGGATCGGTTATATGTATTGCCTCGTCTGGATTACATCCAAGGTTATTCCCCATTTTAAATCTAAGGCTTGTTGACGTTTCACGATTGCCAAACGCCCTTGAAGCCCTATTGCTGAGCACTGAGCCATGGTCAGATGTGAGAATAACAGTAACATCCCTTTGTGCGATGATTTTTAATATCTCAAACAAAGCTGAATGCAAAAACCATGATTTCGTAAGTGATCTGAAAGCAGGTTCATCTGGAGAAATCTGTTGAAGTATGTCTATCTGAGATCTTTTATGTGTAAGTATATCAATAAAATTGACGACAAGCGCTGCAAGGCTAACTGTTCCCGCTGATGAAACATGCTGTATATATTCTTCTCCACCTCTGGCATCAAATATCTTGAAATACCTTAAAGGTGGTCTTAATTTAAGCCCTGTTTGTTCAATTTTGATCTCCAAGAGTTTCTTTTCATATTGATTAGTGCTTGTCTCCTCTTCTGGATTCTCTTCCCAATATTTTGGATATTTTTGCTCTATCTCTCTTGGAAACAATCCGCTAAATATGGCGTTACGGGAATAAAGCGTTGCACTTGGAAGTATAGAATAGTAATAATCACGTGTTATATGGAAGTATGGTCTGAGCAGATTTTCAATAGTAAACCATTGATCCATACGCAGACAATCAACTACGATGAAATAGACCTGCTCGTTTTCGCGCAATAAGGGAATCACATATTTATCAAGTATATCAACTGACAGAGTTGGTGAATTGATCCCATTTAACCAATTGGTGTATTCTTTCTCTATATATGACGAAAATAATGCGTTGCAATCTTTTTTGAGTTCAGTATGTGCTTCTTCCAAACCGGTCTTTTCTATCTGATCAAACTCCAAATCCCATTCAACAAGTTTAAGATATATCTCTATCCAATCCCTCCAATCCAATGCTCTATCCATCATTGCCCTAATATTGTTAAAATCTATTGTATAATCCTGTGGGACTTTTGTGCCAATAATCTTATCTTGATCTAATATACGTTTAAGAACTGATAAAATAGTGCTGGGGCTAAGAGGTTTCACTAAAAATTCGCTAATACGATTTCTAATAGCCTCATCCATCAATTCTTCTTCATCGCTTTTAGTTATCATTATAACAGGCAAAGATGGCTCAATTTCCTTGATTAACGGCAATGTATTAATCCCCTGACGACCGGGCATAATTTGATCAAGCAATACCGCATCATATTGATTTTCTTTTACGAGAGATAAAGCATCGTCGCTGTTAGAAACAGGTGTGACGTCATACCCTTTTCCTCTAAGAAAATCTATATGCGATTTCAGACCATCTACCTCATCATCTATCCATAATACCTTTCTATTCTCTATTTTCATTATAAAGCAACCCTTCTTTCACTTTTAAGATATAAATTTTAATCAAATTTCATTTTATCTCCAATCATATTAGTTAAATCATATTAGTTATCAAATCATATTAGTTAGTCGGTAATTCAATAACAAAAGTTGAACCGTCAGAACTACTTTCTGTAAGATGGACATGCCCATCATGGTAACCTTCAATTATCCTCTTCACTATTGCAAGCCCTAAACCCCAACCATGCTTTTTTGTGCTATAACCGGGCAAAAATATTTTATCTCTGTTTTTTCGGGGAATACCCTTTCCATTATCTTTATAAATGATAAGGACGTTGTTCTTTTTCGGCTCATACTCCGTTTTGATCTGTATTACTCCATTCTCTTTATCAATCGCATCTAAGGAGTTTCTTATAAGATTCTCAATAACCCATTGAATAAGATTTTCATTTACCCTGACTTTTGGGACATTTTGATAACTCTCTATTATCTCTACATGCTTTCTGCGATGTGGTAATCGTTTTTGAAAATATACAACAGCTCTATGTATTATCTCTGAAATATCAAGTAATTCCCGTTTCGGTATTGATCCGACCTCACCGAACCTTGATGTTATGTCTCTAAGCCTTTGGAGATCATTTTGCATGTCTTTAAGAATAGACTTTAAATCCTCATCCCCATCTTTCGTTTTATCTTCAAGGATGTCTAACCAGCCCATCAAAGAAGAGATCGGCGTTCCAAGCTGATGAGCGGTTTCTTTTGCAAGTCCTGCCCAAATTGCTTGCTGTTCGTTATATTTTATACGTTGATAAGCGATAAATCCAACGGTAAGAAATATAATAACTAATCCCATCTGAGCCAATGGCATCCACCATTGAATTTCGTGTATGATGCCTGTATTTCCATAATGAAAATAATATGTCTTTTCCACATTGGGATTAAATTGAATTGTTGTTGATAATCCTTTCCTCTTAGCTTGTTCAATGAATTTTCTTAAATCATCTTTTGATGCTTCTACGCCCTTTATACCCCTCTTTTCAGGACCTATATTTTTCCAAAAGATAGCTTCCCCCGAAACATCGGTAAGGACAAATGACGATCCCTGATTAAGCGCCCATTTTGTCTGATCGTAGTAAATATAACCGATTATTGTCCTATCTTGTTCAAGCCCCTTCATAGCTATAGGAGTATGGACTTTATCCATTTTGGCTATCATCTTTTCAACACGTTGTTTTTCTGCTTCTGATAGAGTTCCTGTTATTATTTTTTCTCTGAGACCTGTTCCTATATTTCTGGCGACAACTGGATTTCCATCTGCATCAGTCACAA
>DTPJ01000187.1 GCA_011334435.1 Candidatus Poribacteria bacterium
ATAGTGAGTAATTCGCTTTGACTGAACGAATATTTCGGTAGGTATTTCCCTAAAAGTAGATTAAACAGCGTAACAATAAGGACGCAAAAGACCGCATTAAAGAATATCGCCATTGTGGTAGGATACTGAGTTCCCCAAACAGTTTCCCATTGAACGACAAGATATACGTTAATGGGGATCATGGCATAAGCGATCAATATTGCCCGTAGTGATACTCCATTTGTCTTTGATTCATTTAGTCTCATCAATTATGTATTATTAACTTTGGACGGTTCATTTTTATGGATATACATTTTTTATGAAGCATACAAATTGAGGGATTTATAAACGTTGAGTAATTAAGATTTTTCTATTATTATACTCATATTTTAACTCTCCAAATTTTCATTAAAATTGGACATTAACTTTCATAAGCTTTCCCATTTTGGCAGATTCATAAGCCAATTCAATAGCCTGAACAACTTTGATCCCCTCTTGAACGGAACATAAAGGTTTTGTCCTTCCTAATATAGCGTCAATGAAATCTTCTACTGGTTGCTTAGCTGGTGGCATTTCCTTTTCCGTTATTATTATCGGTTCTTGATTGGGTTTAGAGATAGTAACTTTGAATGGCATACCATCTATAAATATAGTTCCCTTAGAGCCGAAATATCCGTTATGAATTCGCCTTGATATTTTGCTATTGCCGATGTTGATTATGTTACATAAAGCGGAATTTTCTAATTTTACACTCATTGTTGTTCGCATATCAAACTCGGGATTATCCATAATGGCGTTTATTTCACAGGCATTTAGTCCTGTAGTCCAAAATAATTCGGATAAAAGATGCGATCCAGAATCAATGAAATGTCCACCACCGCCAAGTTTGGGGTCACCTCTGAATATTGTAGGCGGGACAATCCCGGGCAAGTTGTCAGGCATAGGTGCAAGCCCAAATACATGTTCAGCATTGCCAACCCAGCTTATATTCACTTCCTCAATCTCTCCAATTTCTCCTGACTGTATTAATTCACGGACATAATTTGTATGTTGCCAATATGGAGGATTCAATGCGACAACAACAATAAGACCTTTATCATTAGCAATTTTAGCTATCTCTTCTGCTTCTTTTGTTTTCACTGTCAATGGTTTTTCTACGAAAACATGCAGACCTTTTTCCAGTGCAAGTTTGGCATTTTCATAATGGAGAGCATGAGGAGTAGCGATGATGACACCATCCATTTGGACAGAATCCAGCATTTCCTTGTAGTCGGTAAATATATTGTCGCATTTAAAATGCTCTGCAACCTTTTTAAGCATTTCCTTATCCCTTCGGCATAAAGCGACTAACTCAGCGTCAGGGGATTGGACGACAATAGGTATATGTCTTCTTGATGCAAATGAACCAGCACCTATAACACCTATTCTGATTTTTTTATTCATGTTTCCCTACCTCAAAAAATTACATTCTAAATCAACCATTTATAAGATTTTTCATTATTTCCAAAAATTCTTTTATAGACTGGACTTTTTTCATTATATTAAAGACATCTTCCTCATTAAAGTCTTGATATTTATGGGACAGTAAGTTTCTGGCGTTAACAAGCCAGATAAGGTTTTGAGTTAAATCGCTAGAAATATATCCTCCTCTTCTGAGTATATAGAAAATATCAGTATACTTAGAAGGCATGCCAATATCTAATGATGCCACAATCTCATCGCCAAGGTCTATTGCCCTATTAATCAAAGCGAACAATATCATAGACACTGCGTAGAATTTTTCAATATTCATCAGATCATCAATAGATTTAACATTTATTTTGTCTAAATCATTGAAAAATCTATTAATATCTTTTAATATTTTAGTGATCCTTGCTTTGTCGAATTGGGTCATGATGATTCTTTGGAAATTCCCTATTTATATATCTCTCTATTATAGGCAAAAAATCAAGATATTCTCTTACTGTCTCAATTCTAATCCTATGCAGAGTCAGCCAATCCCTGTTGAAAAGGATTTTTCCTTCTCTGAAAACTCTGAATTGAATTGGCAGAGGAAGTTCTCCAAATATTGATATATCTAATTTATCCGACGCTAGACCAACTATTGCTACTTTCTGCTCAAAAGTTATATCTTTGTCTGTTATAACACATATATCAATGTCTGATATGGGCTTAATTCTGCCTTTTGCGTAAGACCCGAAAAGGATTACAGCATGGACATAAGGATATTGCCTAAGTTCCTCAACTATATTGGTAATATCATTCTTAGTTTTATTGTCTATATTTAGGGAACTTAATTCTTCCATAAGCCAATATTAAAAGTCTTGATAATCTTTGAAATAAAATGAATTAAAATGACCGTAGATCATAAGATATACTATACAATTTCAAAAGAAAAGTCAAACATTTTCAGAAATTCCTGTTATTAATCCCCTTGGGTTGACAAGGGTAAGTAACTACAAACCCTTGATATTATTAAGTTTTATCTAAAAGAGAAAAGAAAAAAAGAAAAGAGAACACCAAGGGGGACTCATTATTATCTTACCACATTCTTGTCCTTTTGAAAATATAGTTGGGGAATTTCTAAGGAATTTCTATACATATTTGTCATTTAAACATATATCATTTTTATATCCTTTAAAAACTGATGGTGAATCAGTAGCATTTAACTGTTGAAAAAAAGCTAAATACATATTATCATTATTAAGGTTTCGGGCAATTTTACTTCTGTATTTTGAAAGGCTCTTTTGGCTTATTATTATGAAGAACAATAATGAAATAGTAATTTCAGTAAATAGCCTCACAAAAAAATTTGACGATATAACAGCAGTAGATAATATCAACCTTCAGATATATAAAGGCGAAAGCTTTGCATTATTAGGACCTGATGGGGCAGGAAAAACAACCGCTTTGCGACTTTTATGCGGTATCCTTCTGCCAGATTCGGGCGATATTTACATAAAAAATATCAATATTGTAAAACATGCAGAGAAGTCAAGAGATCAGATCGGTTATATGCCTCAGAGATTTAGTTTATATGAGAATCTAAGCGTTATTCAAAACATAAATTTTTTCTCAGAGCTTTATAACGTTGAGAAAGCAATACGTCAAAAGAGAATCCGTGAATACTTAGATTCCAGCAGATTGACGCCATTTTCAAATAGACTTGCAAGACAACTTTCTGGCGGAATGAGGCAAAAGTTAGCTCTGATATGCAGTATTATCCACAACCCACCTATCTTATTATTAGATGAACCCACAACAGGCGTTGATCCTGTATCTCGTCGCGATTTTTGGAAGATATTACATCGTTTGCTTGCAAGTGGTGTAACATTAGTAATTTCAACTCCCTATATGGACGAAGCTGAACGTTGTAGCAGAATAGGGCTTATACACAATGGCAGAATATTAGTTGTGGATTCTCCCAATGAATTAAAGAAAAAAATAACTGGCAAGGTTATGGAGATCAAGTGCGATGAACCACATATTGTCAGTGAAGTAGTCAAGACTGCAAAGTCCGTCATAAGCACACAAACATATAGCGATAAATTGAGAATTTTATTAAACAAGGGGGCAGATGAACAGGAAACTATATCTCTGCTTAAATCAAAAGGAGTTAATTTTACGGATATAAGAGAGGTTTTGCCAAACGTTGAGGATATTTTCATATCAAGGCTAACAAAATGAGAGTAATTCTATTCATAATGAAAAAAGAAATATTGCAAGTATCAAGGGATAGGGCATTCCTACCTTTGTTATTTTTTGCCCCAATATTGCAATTATTGCTTTTTGGATATACTGCAACAACCGACGTGAAAAATATATCAATGGCGGTATTAGATCAGGATAAAACTCCCGATAGCAGAAAGTTTATTGAAAGCTTCGTCAATTCTGGATATTTCAAGTTTAAGGCATATCTTTATTCAGAATCAGAGATTGAGACTGTGCTGGACAGTTCCAAAGTGAAACTCGTCATTAACATACCTAAAAACTTCTCTCGGAAATTGAAAAGAGGCGAACCGATAAATATACAGGTCATAATTGATGGCACTAACTCAAACAGTGCCAATGTTATTTTAGCTTATACAAGGGATATTGCCCAAAGGACATCAATCAAGATCATAATTCAGCAGTTGACAAGGGCTAATGCTAAAATTCCTGTTGTGGACTTACGTTATCGGGCATGGTATAATCCTGAGTTGAGTAGCGTAAATTACGTTGTCCCAGGGATCATCTGCACAATATTATCAATTGTAACAACTATGCTAACTTCGGTCGCTATAGTCAGGGAAAGAGAGAAAGGCACGCTTGAACAGATAATGGTTTCTCCTATTGCACCCTATCAACTCATATTGGGAAAAGTTCTTCCTTTTATAATGATAGGCTTTATTGATGCAGTTATAGTTTTAGTCGCAGGCGTTTTATGGTTCAAAGTCCCTGTGAATGGAAGCATATATCTGCTTTTTGCTTTGGCGATAATTTTTATAGCAAATACCCTTTCTATTGGAATACTTATATCAACAATATCAAGGACACAACAACAAGCTATGATGACAACTCTTTTTCTTATGATACCATGGATCACCTTATCGGGGTTTGTATTTCCGATAGAGAATATGCCGAAAATTATTCAGATTTCTACATATCTGATACCATTGCGTTATTTTCTCATAATCATCAGAGGGATAATTTTAAAGGGTGTTGGATTGTCTGTATTATGGCCACAAGTTACGGCTTTGGTTGTGCTTGGCTCAATTCTCTTATTTTTGAGTATCTCACGATTCCATAAACAACTTGAATAATAAACTTAAAAAGAAAACTTGTTTTATTCTAATCAGCTATGATAAAATATCCGTGTTAGTAAAAAATTGTTAGATCAACAAATTTTATGGAGGAAAGAAATGGGCGAGCTTTGTATTCAAGACGGACAAAAGATTTTATTTATTGGTGATAGCATTACAGATTGTGGAAGACGTGATCCTAATACTCCATTGGGAACTGGTTATGTCAACTATTTTACACAACTGGTTATGGCACTGTATCCTGAAAGAAAAATTGAGTATGTAAACACAGGTATAGGTGGAAACAGGATCACCGATCTGAAAGCACGTTGGGATGTTGATGCGATGGATCATAAGCCAGACTGGTTATCAATTAAGATAGGAATTAACGATCTACATTCATATCTTGCCGATCCTAATAATGGAGTGTCTCCAAAATTATATGCAGAGATATATGATTATCTTTTGTCAGAGACAAAGAAAAAATTGGATTGTAAGATAATTCTTATTGATCCTTTCTATATAAGCACGGATAGATCAAGCGGATCGTTCCAAAGCAAAGTTTTAGAGATATTGCCTGAATATATTGATATAGTGCATAAGATGAGCGAAAAATATGGAACAAAGCTCGTTAAATTACACGATATGTTTCAAAACCAATTAAAATATCGTGATGCAAGCACATTCTGTCCAGAGCCTGTGCATCCAAATCTTGTAGGGCATCTCATTATGGCAATGGAACTTCTTAAAGTGCTTTCTGAGGAAGGTTGATTTAATCCATATTTTTGGATAATG
>DTPJ01000490.1 GCA_011334435.1 Candidatus Poribacteria bacterium
GTTGACACTCAGATCGTTCCTTATAGCGTTAATATTGATACCGCTCAATTGCTATTGGATCATCCAAGTTGAGATCGTTTGGTATTCTGGTCATCCTACCTGTATTTCGTTATTTCAAAACCCAGTTTTCAGCCTTCTCTTTGTCGCCAGCATAAGCCTTTTGCTCAAAAAATTTAGGGCATTTCATCTTTCCGAAGGCGAACTGCTTTTTGTATATGCTACCGTGGTTATGTCATCATCAGTGGCATCTCATGACCTTATTCAAATACTCGTCCCGACTATATCTCATATATCTTGGTTTGCCACTCCTGAAAATGAATGGAAAGACCTATTTGGCGAACATATACCGAAATGGCTAACTGTAAGCGATAAAAAAATTCTGACAGATTTTTATGAAGGTGATTCTAGTCTTTATTCAATTGAAAAGCTAAAAGCATGGCTTTCTCCTGTGATCTGGTGGGGAGCGTTCATCCTTGCCCTTTACTGGCTTATGCTTTGCATAAACGTCATATTCAGAAAGCAATGGACGGAAAACGAAAAATTGGCTTATCCGATAATTCAAGTTCCGCTTGCTGTTATACAATCAGAAAAATCAAGTCTTTTCAAAGACAGGATGCTATGGATCGGTTTTAGCATCGCTGCATTTATTAATTTGCTAAATGGAGTCGCCTTTCTTGTGCCATCTGTGCCGATGATACCTGTAAAACTGCATGACATAGGCAAATACTTCACAGAGAGACCATGGAATTCAATTGGCTGGACTCCTATATCATTTTATCCGTTTTCTATCGCATTATCGTTTTTCATGCCCCTTGATTTGTCGTTCTCAACATGGTTTTTCTATCTGTTCAGAAAGATGCAATTGATATTCGCAAGCGCGGTTGGTTCATCTCTGGGCGGATTTTTGAGCATGACATCAGTCGCGAGATTTCCTTATCTTTCCGAACAGTCAGCAGGAGCGTTTATGGTGCTTTTTGGATTAGCTGTTTATCTCGCAAGAAGACATCTTTGGCAGGTTATACGTTTGAAGGCAGATGATAGAGATGAGCCATTCTCATATAGATTTGCGTTGATCGGTTTGATCCTTGGAGCGATATTCATTTTAGCTTTCTGCATTAGAATAGGCATGAATATATGGGCAATAGGGATATTTTTCTTTTTATATTATGCCATATCCATTGCTATAACAAGGATGCGGGCAGAACTTGGTCCTCCTACTCATGAGCTTACGGGAATGAATGCAGGTCAAATTATGGTTAATATATTCGGATCAAGGCGATTAGGCATCAATAATCTTCTGCCGATGAGCCATTATTTTTGGTTTTTCAACAGGACATATCGTAATCATGCTATGCCACAGCAATTGGAGTGCTTTAAAATCTCCCAAAAAGTAGGCATACATCCGAAAACAGTTATATATGCGACATTATTTGGCACAATATTTGGGATTATATCGTCATTTTGGGCGGAACTACACATGCTTTATAGAGTGCCAGATGCACCTGGATCGGGATTCTCTTGGGAAAGCATGAATATATTGACTTCCAGAATCAACTTTTTTAAAGAATTAGACCTTGGAGCGATAAATTTTATGTTCCTCGGCGCCGCTTTTACGACCTTTCTTTCTGTGATGAGGATGAAGTTCCTTTGGTGGCCCTTCCATCCAGTCGGTTATGCTATCTCTATGAATTTTGGAGTTGATTATATATGGTTTACAATCCTATTGGGGTCTGTTATAAAATGGTCTATACTGAAATTCGGCGGATTAAAGGCATTGAGAAGGGCTTCACCATTCTTTCTTGGGGTTATTATAGGAGAATATGCCATAGGTAGCTTTTGGAGTGCTTTAAGTGTCTTACTGCAAAGAAGGATGTATGCCTTCTGGATATTCTAATCGGTAAAATTTAACAGGTAGATTAAAAATGCAAAGAAGACGTTATTTAAAAAAATTATCGCTTGAAGAAGCACAGAGGATATTCCTTGATTATCCGAATATATCAAGATATGATAAAATTGACGAAATATCCACGCTAAATTCTCTCGGTAGAATAACAGCTGAGCCAATTTTTGCGATCGTATCTTCGCCACATTATCATTGTTCAGCGATGGACGGCGTAGCGGTAAGGGCTGACGACACATTTTCCGCGTCAACAGCTAATCCTGTAAGGCTTGGCAAGGATCAATTTTGCATAGTTGACACTGGCGATCCAATACCGTCTGATTTTAACGCAGTCATAATGATTGAAGACATAGTAGAGATTGACGAAGATACTATTGAGATCATAGACCCAGCAGTCCCTTGGCAACACATACGGATGGCGGGAGAGGACATCGTCGCCACTGAGCTAATATTGACAAGAGGACATAAAATCCGCCCAATTGACATCGCTGCGATGCTTTCTGCTGGCATAACCTCACTAAAAGTGAAGAAAAAGCCGATAGTCGCTGTAATACCAACGGGTGACGAGATAATAGAGCCTTGCAGTAATCCAGAACAAGGGAAAATAATAGATTCCAATTCATATATGCTGACCGCTATGATAACCGAATGGGGCGGAGAGCCAAAAAGATGGTCAATAATTGAGGACAATTACGAAAAGATTAAATCTGTAATTCTCCAAGCGATCAATGAAAGCGACATTGTTTTGACAAGCGCTGGTTCATCAGCAGGGAGAGAGGATTTTATCCCCCCAATTATTGAAGAGATCGGCGAATTGCTTGTTCATGGCATATCCATATCACCGGGCAAGCCAACTGCATTAGGCGTTATTAATGGGAAACCTATTATTGGTCTGCCGGGCTATCCTGTGTCAATGGCGGTTTCTGCGGAAGCATTTTTGAAGTCATTACTAAGCAAAATGCTTGGCATAGCAAATATTCCACCTGCCAAAATTAAGTCATCGGTGTCTCGTAAGATAGCTTCTAAACTCGGCGATAAGGAATTTGTCCGCGTTAAACTAATTAATATAAATGATAACTGGACTGCTGTCCCATTAGCAAGAGGGGCTAGTGTGCTGAATTCGCTTGTCCGTGCAGATGGTATTATGAAAATTCCAGAAAATTCTGAAGGCATAGTGCCTGGGGAGTTCATTGAAGTAGAATTAATGAAAACTCCCGATGAGATAAAAAATTCAATAGTTATAATTGGCAGTCATGATCTTACGCTTGATATTTTGGCAGATGAAATTAAAGCGATTAATCCGTATATCAATATCTCATCGGCACATGTTGGTAGTCTTGGCGGGTTGATGGCTTTAAAAAGAAACGAAGCTCATATAGCAGGCACTCATTTGCTTGATGAGGAGACGGGAGAATATAATATTTCCTATATAAGAAAAATCTTGCCTGATAGAAAAATCGCGTTGATAAACTTAGTCTATCGTCAACAGGGTCTAATCGTTGCAAAGGGTAATCCCAAAGGCATAAAAGGTTTAAATGATCTTGTAGGAAAGGGTTTATCTTACTGCAATCGCCAAAGAGGTTCTGGAACTAGGATATTATTAGATTATGAGTTGAAAAAACTTGGATTATCTCCCGACGACATAATTGGTTATGATAGGGAAGTTTATACGCACATGGCGGTAGCTTCAGCAGTGGCAACGGGAATTGCTGACGCGGGGTTAGGAATTTTTGCATCTGCAAAGGCTTTGAACATGGATTTTATACCAATAGCGGAAGAACGTTATGATCTTGCTATCCCTGAGGAGTTCCTATCGCTTGATGGTATAAAGATAATACTTAAAACTATATCCAGTGATAAGTTCAAGAGTGTCGTCCAATCTCTCGGAGGATATGATACAAGAGATACGGGAAAAATTATAATGTTCGCCTAAATTATTCTGAATTTTCAAATAAAATATATCCTTATAAACTCTTTTATTTGGAAATAATGCTATTCATCTCATTTTCAAATTTTTCAATTGAATCACATAATATTGCATAACGGTGTAGTGCTTCTAATGCCTCTACATTTGTGATATTATTTATTTTTTCGATCAAATCCTCTGGAATTTTTTCAAATTTTATATTTAGAGCTTGGATGAGCAGACGTTTAGTTTCACGTTGGATTCCTTGCTGTAGTCCTTGTTGTAATCCTTCTTGCATTCCTTTTTCAAAGCCTTCTTTTTGTGCTATACGTTCTATACTTAAAACATAAGGCATAAAATTTCCCTCCTCATATTCTCGGATTTCCTGCCAAAACCCTTTATTAATTTCTTCTGGAAGATACATTATCCAATCTATAAATTTTAACAATTGTATTATATAATCCCGTCCATATCCTCGTTCATATAATAGTCTTGCTAAATTAGATTTCCATCTTTTTCGGTCTTCATAACTATCAGAAGTTTCTTGCGTCTTCAAATGTGCCATAACAACAATTGCAAAAGGATTCAAACTTCTCTCTAATTCACTCCATCTATCGCGATAATCCAATAATTTGACTATCGGAAATTCCATTTCTACTTTAAATCCCCACATATTATAGCCAAATTTGTTTGGTTTCCACAAAGGATGCTCATCACCTAACACTGCAAGACTTATCACGAATCGATCATAGCGATCAAATATCTGATAATTATATATATACATACGCTTGGCAAAATCTATTTCCCTTTGACTTTGCACCTCTATATGGACAAGCACCCAAGATTCCTTGCCGTCTTTTAAGTAAACTTTTACCAATTTATCTACCATGCGTTTGCCAATCTCAGAATCCTGAACAATTTGCTGTAATTCATTATCAAGTGATTCATATTTTCTTGACCAATCAATATCTCTATATGCTTGAGGGAAAAAGAAAGCCATAAATTCCATAAAATAGCTTTCAAGTATATCTTTCCATGGCGAATCAAAATCTGATTGTTCTTTATTTGTCATAATATAACCTATTGAATTGTATTTTTTGTAGCCCAAGCTTCCAGATCAGATTTGTCAAAATTGAACTGAAAATTTGGGCTACAATGAGGAGAGATTATTTTTTCTCAAATGCAGCGTCAAATGCAGTTGCAGAAGGGGCAAAGTCAATTGATCTGACAAAATCACATGCTTCCGCAGCGCCATGTTCACGATCCATGCCAGAATCTTCCCATTCCACGCTTAATGGTCCTTGATAATTGACCCTATTGAGCATTCGGATAATCTCTTCAAACTCAATATTTCCCCTACCAAGCGAACGGAAATCCCAATAACGATTAACATCGCCAAAATTCAGATGACCACCAAAAACACCGGATAACTTCGGCACTGATGACCAACCGACGTCTTTCATGTGGACATGATATATACGATCGCCAAATCTCCTGATAAACTCAACATAATCAACGCCCTGATAGCCAAGATGGCTTGGATCATAATTAAACCCAAATGTCTTGCGTCCACCAAGAGCGTCAATTGCCCTTTGTGCTGTAACTATATCAAAAGCGATCTCCGTTGGATGGACCTCCAAAGCGAACTTTACACCCTCTTTATCAAAAACATCAAGGATCGGATTCCATCTATCAGCGAAGTCTTTATAACCA
>DTPJ01000850.1 GCA_011334435.1 Candidatus Poribacteria bacterium
AAAATATCTGCAAGTTTCATCAATTCCTCGCAGATAGTCATACTGCCCGGGTAGTTTATATCTGCGTCTGTCACTGTTGCTCTATGTATTTTTGATTTTAACATCTCCCTCAACATATATTTAATGCCTCTCTCTGAAAAAGAATATTTAATCAAAAATCTTGCAAGCTTTTAGCCACAGATTATAGCAATTTTCTATGCAAATATTTATCTTTTATCTATGGCTATATAGGTCTCACATCAAAATTCTGGCAGTTTCATAATTTGTCCGCCGTTCATAGCTGATTCATGGGCAATTATGCCGACGCATGTCCAATTAGCGGACTGCTGAGCATTTGGAAACGGATCGCGATCTTCTATTATACTCATAATAAACTCATGTGCTAAGTGTGGATGTGATCCGCCATGTCCGCTTCCTTGAATGAATGAAAGATGTTTGTTTTCTTCCATATCATAGACGCCTTTTGTGGTGAATTGTCTTATAGGCTCGGGAAGCAGATGTGCAAAGTCAGGCACGTGGACACGTTTAGGTTCTTCGCCTATGAATACAACGGGGTCTTCGTGTTCTATCTGTTGCCATTCATAAGACATTTTACTGCCATAGACGTCAAAGCTTTCAACATATTGTCTTGCTGTGTTGAATAGTGATCTTGTGATCTCTGCACTTAGATCGGAATCCTTTAACTTTATATGGCATGTTTCAATAGCAAAAGGAGAATTATATTTTGCTATGAGATTTTCCGCAATTCGCCCTGACCCGAAACAGGACACATATTCTGCTAATTTCCCTGATAGAGCCAGACAAGGTCCTACGCAATGCGTGGCATAGTGCATCGGAGGAAGTCCTTCCCAATATCCGGGCCATCCTGCCATCTCTTGATGATGTGCAGCACGGAGGAATTGAATACGTCCGAGTTCTCCACTATCTCTAAGTTGCTTTACATAAAGGAATTCACGAGAATAAACAGTCGTTTCCATCATCATATATTTTTTCCCAACTGCTTTTTGTGCCTCTACGATCTGTTTACACTCATCAACCGTTGTCGCCATAGGGACAGTGCAGGCAACATGCTTTCCTGCTTTAAGTGCTGATATGCTATGCGGTGCGTGGTTATGTATAGGTGTATTGATATGAACCGCCTCTATATCATCGTCTTTGATCAACTCATCAAAATCGGTATATCTCTTTTCAACGCCGAAGGTATCGCCGATTTTGTCTAACTTCTCTTTTGTTCGCTGACAAATTGCGACAAGGTTAGCGTTAGGGTGATTTTGATATATAGGTATAAACTCTGCACCAAATCCTAAACCAACAATAGCTATATTGACTTTTTTATCCACTGATTAATCCTCCTGTATGTTTTTGTCATAGAATCACACAGAAAAACATAGAAACATTTGGAAAGCCACTTATTATCCAATTAAATTGCCTATAAAATCCCCCTAAATCCACTTTTTCCAAAGGGAGAATTTTGAGATTTTATTAGCTTCTCCCTTTGAAAAAGGTTTAATAGGGATCAGTAATCGGTCAACCTTCAACCTTTAACTTTTAACTTTTATTAGATTAGGCAGGTTTAAAGTAAAAATTGACTAATATGCTTTTTTGTTAATAATAGCATTTTCCAACGCATCTCACCACTAGACCAAATAGGTCCGTGTGGTTCTATGGAAAGGCATCCGTCAAATTTATGCTCATACAGGAATGCCATAACTTTTCCCCAGTGAATATCACCCATTCCCGCAGGAGGTTGAGAGGCGAGTTTTCCTTCGCTATATATATGTTCCTTGATGTGCATGTGGGCTATCTTATCTCCGTGAAGTTTAAGCATTGCCAGATAGTCGTCGCCATGGTGCATCCAGTTAGCAGGATCATATTTAACGCCAACTTGTGGAAACTTTTCCCATACTTTTTCATAAGCAATTATAGAATCAAAGAAGCTGTTTCCATGAACTGCATACATAGCAGATTTCATTCCCGCTTTCTCTATTTTTTCTAGGAATGATGGAAATACATTGGCAAACTCTTTTACTTTATCGTCCAAAGATGCGTTTGGAATATCTCCTCCGCCAGTCACAAGCACTTTTGCTTGAAGGACTTTTCCAAACTCAATCGCCCGATTTAACATCTCATGTGCGGTTGCTCGTTCCTCTGGATTAGGCGATAGATGATTCCATCCCCAAATGCCAAGTGACGAAACTCCTACGCCATATTTTTGATGTATATCGTGCATTTTTTGAACTGTTTCAAGCGTTAGATTCTTAAAATCTCCCCAATAGTTGTATTCTAACAACTCAAATCCATTTTCTTTGGAAAATTTAGAATCAATTTCAATGCCATTCAGATCGTTATATCCAATAAAACCGAGTTTCATTGACATTATAGTCTCCTTTTTTAATTTTTAATTCGTCCCCAAACAGTTGCTAATTTCCCTTTTGAATCCACAGGAGCCTTTAAGCCAGTAGTAGCTTCAAGCCCTTTTTCCATTATTTCTTTTATATCCGCTTCTTCAAGTGGGATATTAAACAATGCAACTTCATCAAGAACACCGTCAAGTTGATGTCCACCAGCGGAACCATCGCCGATACGGATATGTGGGGGGTTAGCATCTAAACTTGGCTTTGAATAAGCCTGTGACCCTACTTTTACTCCGTCAAGATAAATAGTTAGTCCTGCCTTTTGACCGATTACACCAGCCATATGATGCCAGTTTCCATCAGTTACCACCGGTCCATCAATAGGACCAGCCCAAGCATCCGCCGCGCCTTTGGTGATACTCAATTGTAGTTTTTGCGAATCTTTATCAATTACGAGAAGATAGTTACGGGGATTTTGTCCTCTCATCATAATTGACTGCCACCCAATGCCTTTTGATGATTTGATATTTCCCCATGCGACCATAGTTAATTCGGGCAAAACTTGGCTATCGTTAAAGGGGACTTCTACCCAAACGCTACTGCCATCAAATTGTAATGCTTTCCCAAACTTTCCTTGAACCCATTTTTTTGGACCAGAGATAGCGCCATCGTTGCCTTTGCCAGAAGAATCTACTGCGGTATTGCCCGATCCTTCCTCAAAGAGCCACATACCGACAACAGCTTTTTGATCGATTTTTGCATAGATTGGCGAAACGAGTAAGATGCTCAAAAAGACCATTCCTGCAATTGCCAAGGGTCGTCTCATTTGCTTTTCCTCCTTAAAAATACGAAAAATAACCGCGAAAAACTCAGTAACAGGTAACGAATGACGATTTTTCTATAAACTACTCGTCACTCGTTACGCGTTACTCGTCACTTTTTCCTTGATTAGCTTTTTACATTGTCTTTAATGTCCTTATAATCCAAATCTAATGTTTATATCTCAGGCACTTGAACATTGACTTCTTTGCCTTTTTGGGCAGAACGGCTTATACCGTCCATTATGACGTTTGTGATAAGGACTTTTTGTGGGTCAATAGGAGAAGGACCTCCTTCACGGACAGCCTTTATGAACTCCCTAACCTGTTTATCCCAGACGTCAACAGGTTTTAACCCTTCAATTCTTATGTTGACCATATTATCCCTCGGCTCAACTTTTAGTGTGCAACCTTCGGATTCTGCTAATTTTTCTAACTCTTTTGGAACGCTATCAGCATAGATCGTCCCATAAGTCATACCTGCTTTCTTGCCGAGATAATAGCTATTGCCCAAGGAGTCAGCATGGACTGCCCATGAAATCTTAAAGACCATTATGGAACCGTCCTCAAATCTGACCCATGCAGCGCCGAATTCCTCAACATCCATAGTCTCAAGCCCTGGGGTATTGCGAGAAATATAATCGCAGGCATACCCAGAGACAGTCACAGGTTTTGGGTAATTCAACGTAAAAAGCGTATCGTGCATATTATAGACGCCGATGTCAACTATGGCGCCAAAACCAGCGGTCTTTTTATGGATGAATGTCCCACCGGGGACACCCCTTCGTCTGCAACCAACAGATTCACAATAGTAAACATCGCCGAGTATTCCTTCATCAACGATCTTTCTTGCCATGACAATGTGTGGTTGGTATCTGCTATGTATAGCTATATGGAGTATTTTTCCAGAAGCCTTTGCTGCCTTAGCCATAGCAACAGCATCAGAAAGTTTCGCAGCCATTGGTTTTTCGCATAGGACATGTTTTCCCGCTTCCAACGCTGCAACCGTCGGTCCTCTATGTGCTTGATTGAAAGTGCAAACACTGACCGTCTGTATCTCGTCCATCTCCATCATTTTCTTATAGTTTGTGAAGACATTTTTCTTAGGAACTCCCCATCTTTCAGCAAAATTCATAGCCTTATCTTTGAATATATCGCATACAGCTATGACTTGTATATCCTCTATTTTAGAATATACGCCCATATGATGATTAGCTATACCGCCAGTTCCTACCACTGCAACTTTTATTTTGTCCATTTTAAGCTCCTTCTTAAAGTCATTTAGGACAATATCAAAAGTAAATTTTTACATAGAAACAATTTTACTATAACATTGATATTAGCATACGTCAATTAAAAAGTGATTATAGACATAATTAATATTTTGTGCTACTATTTTAATATATAGTAATATTTCATAAATTTAGCAACGAATGGCATATAGATCGTAATAAGCAAAGGAGAAACTATATATTATGTCTAATTTAGTTCGTTTCGGCGTTTCTATCGGTTCAGAATTGTTGCAAAGTTTTGATACCTTGATAGAGTCCAAAGGCTATGTTAATCGTTCCGAAGCCATAAGAGACCTGATAAGAGATTACCTTGTTGAATACGAATGGGAACAGGACGTTGAAACTGTCGGCACTGTTACCATAGTTTATGATCATCATGTCCGTGAATTGCCCGAAATACTGACACGTATACAACACGAATATTACAAAATGATAGTTTCCTCTATACATGTCCATATAGATGAACATAACTGCATGGAAGTTATAATAATCAGAGGTATTGGCAGTAAAGTTAAAGAGATAGCGGATAAATTGATCAGCACAAAAGAAGTTAAACATGGCAAGCTTACAATGGCTACAACGGGCAAAGGATTAGCATAGCTAAAAAGTAATAATCAAGACTTTATGTGAAAAAGATATGTCTTCTATTAATATTGATAAATATAGCACCATAAATAGCATAGTCAATCGGCGAGACCCCAGAATAAAAATCATAGTTTTTCTTCTGTTCATATTGGTTATCTTATCTACTCGTCCAGAGTTATTCTTGGTATTTGCTATATATGCCATTCTTATCTTTGTATTAATATTATTATCAAAAATTCCGATCAAATTTATTATTAAAAGGTCTTTAACGGTAATACCTTTTGTCTTGATGATAGCAATTTTTATCCCTTTCTTGAAAAAAGGCGAGA
This sequence comes from Candidatus Poribacteria bacterium, assembly GCA_011334435.1. GTDB lineage: Bacteria > Poribacteria > DTPJ01 > DTPJ01 > DTPJ01 > DTPJ01. The sequence goes on from DTPJ01000850.1 coordinate 5,379, forward strand.
TCGCTGGTGGATATTCATTTGGCAGTATTAGACTTAACGTTAGTTATGGTGGATTGATGGTTTTTTGGAATGTCTTGATTAAGTCATATCTATCAATCTTATGTATGATACTACTGACTGCAAGCACAA
>DTPJ01000016.1 GCA_011334435.1 Candidatus Poribacteria bacterium
ATTTTGGCGTTTATCGTTTCTATAAATATGGCGCCCCTTCAGGGCTAGAAACAACATTATCTCACGTTAAAAATAACGTTTTTCCCTTAACTTAACGCCTATAGGATAAAAGGGGAATTATGGGAAATGATAGAATGAAGATTCAGATCAGATAAATACCTCTTTTCCTGTTCTGCCTGATTCATATACTGCTGTCACAATTTCAACAGCATGTTTGGCACTTTCTATAGTAACCAGGGTTTCTTTGTCATTGATAATAGCATCAACCATGTTTTCTATAAAAGCGACATGCCCAGAAGAACCGACAGCCATTGGATCAGAAGCAGTTGTTACACCTCGTTTTTCTTGCGAACCATAGAGGTTTAGCATCTCTGTTTCTTCCTCTTTTTCTCTTTCACCTTTTATCTTCCAAACTTTTAATTCTTCTTCCTCTTTGGAGATCGTGCCGTTTTCACCATAGAGTAGTATTTGTTGGGGTAATCCCGGATAGGCACAAGTCGTCGTTGCTATTGTTCCGATAGCTCCATTTTCAAATTTTAACACTGCAACGGTTGTATCTTCTGCACCTATATTATGGGCAAATACATTAAAAGCACCAAATACAGACTTCACACGTCCACCAAACCATTGAAGCAGATCAACAGTATGGACGCCTTGATTCATCAACGATCCGCCTCCATCTTTTTCCCATGTGCCTTTCCAAGAACCATGTTTTCCTTGATAATAGCTTTCTGCTCTATACCAAGGTAATAGCCCGTGAATACCAATCATCTTCCCTAATCGTCCCTTGTCAATTGCATCTTTTATTCGCTTGTTTAGTGGATATGTTCTTGATTGAAAAATAGCACTCATCTTAACCCCAGCTTTATTGCCGACTTCAATGAGTTTATTGATTTTATCAACATTTATGTCAACAGGTTTTTCTACGATTATATGCTTGCCTGCGTTTATTGCTAAAATAGCCATATCAACATGAAGGTAGCTTGGAGTGCAGATATTGACGACTTCAACGTCTTTATCTTTTAACATATCGTTGTAATTGGTATAGGCTTTTACCTTAAATTTCTCATTTGTCTTATTTAGTCTTTCCTCATCAGCATCGCATAGAGCAATTAATTTAGCGCCCTTTGATTGCGTAATCGCTGACGCATGATAAGCACCCATACCAAGACCAACAACACCAAATCCGATTTCTCTTTCCGCCATTTAGTAATCTCCTTTCCATAAAAACCAAACATAATAGACATTATTTGCAGTATTGATAAACTAACTAACACAGATCACTGATTACTGATCACAGATCACTGATTACTATTTACGTCGTTTTATGAATTCAGTAACAGTGTTTGCATAACTAAGCGGAATCCCAGTATCAAAACGTTTTCCATCAGTTTCATATACATAGAAAATTCCTCTTTGTTTTCTTGCCATATCCAAAGCAGATGTGAGTTGAATTTCTCCCCTTTCCTTTATGTTATTGTCCATAAGATATTTAATATATTCAAAGATGTCTGGCATAAGAATATATTGTCCGAAGAAACAGAGGTATTCTCCTAATGGAATACTGTCTGTTTGTAAATGCCTTTCGGCGTATTCTATGGTAGGTTTTTCCTTAATTTCTAATGCTTCATAAACTCTTGGAAATCCCTTTAATTGCCTTCCGCCAACAGTTCCGTAGAGATGAAGCATATCTTCTGACGTTCTCATAACAGCGCACACGTTTTCGCCTAATCTGCCAAAGACATCAATGATTTGCTTGGCACATCTTGTTTCAGTATTTGAAATATAGACATGATCACCAAGCAAAAGCAAAAATGGCTCATCACCGACCCAATCTTTTGCGCAATAAACAGCATGACCAAACCCTGCCTGTTCTTTTTGGACAACGTAGGAAAGACGTTTAGACAAGTCTGAAAGTCGCTTAGATTCGTTCACTGCCCAAGGAAGTTTATTTATACGTTTCTCAAATTCTGGGGGCAATGGATCATCAAAATATTTGATGAACGTTGATTTTTCATCTTCCCTAACTATTATACAGACTTCATCTACGCCAGAGTTTATTGCTTCTTCAATGATTATCTGTATAATAGGCTTGATCATACCGTCTAAATCAACAATTGGGAAAAACTCTTTTTTTATGACCTTTGATGCTGGATAAAGCCTTGTCCCAAATCCAGCTGCGGGAATAACCGCTTTTTTTATTTTTTTCATAGACAAATCCCATGATAGCTATTGGTTGTTAGTGTTTAATTATCAGATTTACGGACAATATTATATCATAATAACAGTAATGATCAATATAAGAAAATGATGATCGGACATAAGTTCGGACAACTTATTATTCAATTAAGCTATCTATAAAATCCCTCATGCTTGGTTAACGATGTCAGAGAAAAATTATTTGACAAAGGATATATAATGTTATAGAATAATCGCATAGTTTTCAAGTTTCTATAAATTATTCATTACTAACTTATGTCTGATCATAAACACTTTCCTCTTGATAATTGGCATGAGAGGAATGACAAAAAAGTAAGTGTTATAACGATACAATTGGTTAATATGAAGAAAGGAGAATGAAATGGCAAAAACAATGATTGCCGCTCAGCTTTATACTGTCCGTGATTTTATGAAAACTCCCAAGGATATGGCTGAATCACTAAAAAAAGTAAAAGCTATCGGATATGATGCGGTGCAGTTATCTGGACATGGACCTGTTGATGATAAAGAGTTGAAAAAAATGGTTGACGACGCTGGTTTAATCATTGCAGCGACTCATGTTGGCTATGAAGAGATCAGGGATAATCCCAATTCAGTCATAGAACAGCATAAACTTTTTGAATGCAAACACGTTGCTATCGGTGGATTACCCGGTGAATACAGAAGTGCAGAAGGATATTCTCGGTTTGCCAAAGAGGCATCGGTTGCAGTTAAAAAGTTAGCTGACGCAGGACTGGTTTTTTCATATCATAATCATAGCTTTGAATTAGAAAAATATGGCAATCGCACAGGTCTGCAAATACTCTATGAAGACAGCGATCCAAAGCTATTCAACAGTGAAATTGACACTTATTGGATTCAGCATGGCGGAGGAGACCCTGCTGCTTGGATTAGAAAATTAAAAGGTCGTGCATACATAGTCCATTTCAAAGATATGACCATGAAGGGCAGTCAACAGCTATTTGCAGAAGTCGGCGAAGGAAACTTAAATTGGCCTGCGATCCTTGATGCGTGCAGAGAAGCTGGCACAGAATGGTATATCGTTGAACAAGATGTCTGTCAAAGAGACCCCTTTGAAAGCCTCGCCATAAGCCTCAAAAATCTCAAAAGCTGGGGCATCAATTAGTCAATAATTGATCAATTTTTAGTGGCACAGTTTATTGTGTCACTAAACCTTAATATATAATCATCGTCTAATGTATAAACAATAATCAATTGCTATCTATATGAATTGTGTCAAGTATTTAAGATTGGGACATTCGTTCGGACATTTCCTAAAATAAGTGAAAATAATGCTTTTTGTTAAAATTAGTTTTCCCAAACATTTAAAAATCCCCCTTTATCCCCCTTTTTCAAAGGGGGAAACTAAAAAGTCATTTTTTCAAAGGAGGAAGCCATAAAAGTCTCCCTTTGGAAAAGAAAAAGCACAAAAAGTCTCCCTTTGGAAAAGAAAAAGTACAAAAAGTCTCCCTTTGGAAAAGAAAAAGCACAAAAAGTCTCCCTTTGGAAAAGGGAGATTTAGAGGGATTTTATAGATTTATTTGGATAATAAATTGTCCGAACTCATGTCCGAATTTCAGTTATCTTGTGTAGTAAATTCGGAGATCAGTTTGATGAAAAAAGAAATATATACTTTTATGATAATGTCCTATGCTGGAAAACCAACAAGGACATTTTCTATTTCAAGATTTAGTCTAATAGCTATATTAGTTTCAATTATGCTCATCTTTACGTCAAGTGCTACATTGGCAACCATAAAAATCTGGGGATCATATAAAAAGCAAGTAAGAGAAACACGAAATGTCCTTGAAAAATACGAAACTCTCAGAAATGATTTTAAAAGGCTTCAAGTTGAACTTTTGGGCATAAAAGAAAGCTGTCAGGGATTCAAGAACGTTTTAGGTGTGGAAATGGAATTAAATACAGATAAAAATAAAGTCAGTGAATCAGAACCGCTTGGCAAAGGAGGTCCTGATGAATCCGATATTACTCTTGATGATCTTATAGCACCAGATGGCATAACCGCAGAACTTAAGCAAGATATGAATTTTACTATGAGAGAAGCCCTTTCTTTGAGATCCGATATTGACGGACTTCTCAGAAGTGCAAACTCAAAATTGGCAAAGCTTTCCACAATTCCCTCTATATGTCCTGTTTGGCTTGGTATAGGTGATGATTACGTCATAAGCAGTTATTTTGGAATGAGGGCAAGCCCTTTTACTGGACTGCCAGAATTCCATCAAGGAATGGATATACCTGCTCCATTAGGAACGCCAGTGATCGCTACTGCTGACGGCACTGTAATTGCGATTGGTCAGGGCGGAAATATCGGCAATTATATAATAATACGTCATAATGACGAATATACTACTGTATATGGACATCTATATAGCACCGCAAATGGAATATATGCCGGCAAGAAGGTCAAAAGATATGATATAATTGGATATGTCGGTAGCACAGGCAGATCAACAGGAAATCATCTCCACTATGAAGTTAGAAAAAGCGGTCAACGTATCAATCCATCAGATTTTATCCTTCCATAAAATATAAAATATTGATAAAATTTCTATATTCTATCTATGATTATTTTTTACATCGCCAATCTAAAAATGGAGGTAAAAAATGGCAAAAAAGGTTCGTGTTGCAGTGGTCGGCATGGGCATTGGCAGACCTAATGGTATGGCTATCGCCCGTAATCCTCGTGGGGAAGTTGTTGCATTATGTGACCTTGTAGAAGAACGTATGAAGGACTTCGCTAACTCTTTGCCAAACAAAGATAATATTAAATTTTATACCGATTATAAGAAAATGTGTAAAGACCCTGACATTGATGCAGTTTTTGTCGGGACGCCAAATCAATGGCATGTGCCAATTGCCCTTGAAGCTGTTAAGAACAATAAGCACGTGATGGTTACAAAGCCATTAGCGGATTCTGAGCAATCTGCAATGAAATTAGTCAATGCAGCAGAATCCGCAGGCGTTGTGAATATGATGTCGCTGTCAACAAGATTTGACAAAAGTTGCATGTATCTCGGAAATTTGGCGAGAAATGGATTTTTTGGCGAGATATATTATGCCCGTGCAAGAAGCATAAGAAGAAGTGGTATTCCTGCATGGAATTTAGGATTTATACAAAAGGGCGGAGGGGCATTTCGCGATATGGGAGTTCATGTCCTTGACGCTATTTGGTGGATTATGGGACTGCCAAAACCAGTGACCGTTCTTGGAGTCGCTGGCGCGAAATTCGGTCCAAGAGGTCTCGGATATTGGGATTATTCTA
>DTPJ01000651.1 GCA_011334435.1 Candidatus Poribacteria bacterium
AAGATAACACTTATAAGCAAAACTAACAAAGGTAAGCCGAAGACTAATAAAGATGAGCCTAAAAGCATCTTAGAATTTACGCTTAAACCTACTTTATCCCCTATTTTTGCACCGATAGTATTCTCTGCTTCTGCGGTCATATAGCCGTCATCTCCCATTATACAGGCTTTGCAATGGGAGCATAAAGATGAACTTTTGACCCTTACAGTTGCAATATCGCCATGAATTTTTATTATGATGCCTTCTTCACATTCACTTATCATTTAAGTTAAAAACTACTTTACGATATGAAGCCAATCATGGAAAAGGAAGTAAGTTCTGCCGATAAGAAGGGAAATTCTCGCCATAACAGTATATCCAAAAGCGGCGCCAAAAGATACCATAAGGAAGATTATGCCGATCTTTGATGCCACTTTCGCAGGTCCTTTATGTTCTATGGAAAAGAAAAAGTAGAATAAAGTAAACAATAGACCGAGTGCAATTACTATGGCGTTAATGCTATTAAGCGGTTGGATAGTGGCTTCCATTTGTTTAAAGACGAATGATTGCATTGTTCTTGGGATTGACGCACCAGCACTGACGCCTATCATAAAAGCGAGAGGCCATCGGATCAGCCATCTATATTTAGGAATAAACCTACTGAATATCAATAAACCTATACAGGCAGGGATGAGAACTGTATAATCGCCTTGCTGACTTATAGGATTCCATATTAGCCTGATGACGGTCTGATGCCATGCTTGAGCTATCGTATATCCGACAGATACGCCGACGTATAAATGCTCTGCAAATCTATAAAATGGATTATCTTTATAAAGGAAACTGAACACGCAAAGCGTCAATCCCGCTGCTATCCAAATGCCGAGTGTTTCAGACATAATTTCAAATCCCTTCATTTGCTTATATGAAAGCTATTAACATTTGAACATTATTCATCTTTCAAAAAGCAAGAATGGCAATAGATCAAGAAATATGTTTAATCTTTCTTACTTTCTATAATTATGTTTCTTCTACCCTTCTGCTTTTCCTTCTGACTACAAAGTAGGAGATATTAGCTATTATTATAAGCAATATGATCGCTAAATGAGCCATAGATTGAGAATCCATACCGATGCTCGCCCTTCCCCTTGCCTGCACAAGTTTTTCGTATTCTGCTGCACCCTTCATTCCCCCAATTAGCCCTACTATTTGTCCTGCGTTAAGATATGGATAATATCCAACCGCACTAACCGCTGTAACACCTGCTGCTATTGGGACTTTATGCGGAGAGCCTGCGTAGGCGATCCATGCCTCTGGTGTTGATCCCGCAGCGAGATCAATAATAAGCGATATATCTTTATAGTTTTTAATTCCCCTCATAGCTGGTATCTGGGATATAGGTTTTTGGTTATAATCAGTCTTAAAGACTGCTGTAATATCTTCACCCATACGCATAATTGCCATAGCACCGCTTGGGACAAAACCAAGATATGTATAATCTTTATCCTGTTCAGCAATCCCTTCAGCTGCTTCTCGCATAATTATATCGCCCAAAGAAGTGCCTGTTATCCATAAAGTCATGCCGATAACTCTAACTTTCTTTGTATAAGCATGTTTTAAGACGGCGATACTCATAGGATAGAGTTCAGCTAATGCAGCGGGATCAAAATCCATAGAGACCAATATAGCCGATCCGGGCGGAAGTTCATCTATATAGTCATAGACGCTCTTGACCTCTTTTGTTATCGTTATGGGCATACCAATAGGGATAAGCAAAGGCACTATTACCGTTAATGCGATCAAGATAAAGATGTATCGTCTGTCAAAACTGCCTATTTTTTCCCAAAAGCCCATTTTTTACTCTCCGACACCCATATATGATCTTTCAATGCCGAGTATTATCTTAATTGATGTTGCTATCGCACCAAGACTGATCCCTAATATAATGCCCCTTCTGGCTGCCATGCTTGGGACATTGAGTATCCAACTGGCGACGTCTTCTGGTAGATTTTCCTTCCATTGTAAAACTGCATCGGGCATTATCGTCTGCCATAAGAAGCTACCGATAGGCACTCTTGCAAGCATGACAACAACAGCAGTAACAAGCATAAGCGTTGCTTCAAGCGTCCTCGCTCGGAATGCCCTATAAGCAGCAGATGCGATGAAGAATGCCAATAAAGAAAACATCGTTGCTTGCATAGGTATTTGGATATTCTTAAAAATCCATTCAAAGATCGTCCCTTCACCAACGCCAAAGATCAGACCTACTATCGCCATAAATGCCATACTGATGAAAGTTATAATACTATATGGCATATTTGGAGTTTTGCGGACTATGCGTGTATAATGCAGTTGTATTAACGAACTTAGTCCGATGATGAGTGCAGGAATACTGATAATCATCGTCCAATTAATCAGTTTGTCATACATATCTGTAAATGGAGGATGAGGGATAAAAAACTGCACTATCATAACAATTCCAAATATAAAGCATAATGCTAATGGCAATCGTAATTTCATGTGTCCTCCGAATATCCATTCGCTGAAATTATGTCAACTTGATTTTGACACTATTTTTAAGTTAAGTAAAAGTCAGTAATTATATATATACTATGATCTTTTTATCTCTCCCCATGTTACAGCAAGTTTGTCATTGGACTGGACAGAAAGGGTTGGGTCTTTTCCGGGTTCTCTTTTATCGGAGAAGATGTATATATCATCTACAAATCCGCCTTCTTTGAGAAATTGTTCAGCAGACCAAGCATGAAAGATAACAAATGTGCCGATTTGTGGCATTTTACAGCTTTCCATCTTTTTCCCATCAACATAGGCAGTTAGCGTTCCTTGATCTATGACATAGGCAAAAAGATGCCAACCTGTTGATCGTTTATCGCCAACGCAAATTTCGCCCTTATCTGCTGACCTAAAATAATATCCTGCACAGTTCGGACCTGTTGTGCATAACCCCATATACATCCAACTACCCGATCCGATTGGCCAACCAGTTACTTTTGTTGTCTCAGTAGTGCAACCTATAACTTGTGCATTGACGCTTGCTTCTTTATCATTGTCATATAAATAACAATATACCGTCGCAGTTTGTAAAACAGGGTTGAGTATATAAAAAATGCCGTTAGTGCTACCTATCCACCATGATTTTTTTCCAGTATGGGCTTGTTTATCTGATATTGTCCCTCCATTTGGACCACCTACACCAGCACCAGCAGTTCCCCATTTTGTCTCATCTAACTTATCCGCTTCAAAGGTTTCGTGGAAAACAAGTCCAGCTGATACTATATTGACCAAAAAAAGACTTAAAATTAGTGATGTGAAAAAAAAGTAAACTTTCATTTTTGATCCTCTCTTTATTAGCCATTTATTGACCACTGAAAAATTTTGCGATCCAATGGAAAAAATCTGAACCAAAGCGGGTCCCGAAGGATTCCATCAACACACCAAGAAAGATCGCTACCATGAGAAGTAATTTGCTCCAATCTTGCCCTTTTAAGCTACCAAGCAAAAGCGGTTCCCTCGCCAGATATGCACTTGCAGCGTATAACTCTTCGCCGATAAGCGTATAATCACAAGCGGCAATAAAGAATGGTAGTTGTGCATCTGAGTCAGTGCCTGCTATCTGAATTGCCCCTGTTGCGTTACCAGTTTCCGCTAACAAGAGTGATTCTGCATAAAAGAATCCCATATAAAATATCGCCGCTGGCTTTTCTCTCATCATTATTCCATTGACAGCGCCGACATAAGCAAATTGGTCATCGCTAACAAAGTATATATTATCCTCTTTATAGGTGTCAGGCTTCCCTGCGTCAATATGAGCTGATTTGACGATTTCACGTTCTACTACTGTGACAAAAGAATCATAGCCGGGCAAGATCAATGGGGTATCATACTCGGCAGCTTTTCTCGCTACTCTACTTAATATATTTAAGCTTGCCAGAGTTGATATATCGCCAAGCCCGCTAAGACCTGTCAGATATAATATTGGTCTGCCCATCTCCGTTGCTCTACCGATAGCTTCATCAACAGCTTCTATGCCTGAAATTCGCCTGATGAAAAATTCCTTCCCACGCCTTGCACTATATATGCAATAGACTATTATCCCGCCGAAAACTACAACAGCTATTGCGATAAATTTATAATCTCTATTAAACCACTGAGCGGTAGCTTTCACTGGTGCAGAAACATCAGAATCAACTCTATTTCCTTTTTCATCAATTGCTCTGATAATATAATAATACTCTACTCCTCGGACAATATTATCTTCATCAACATATCTATTTACGCTCTTAGGGACTTGTCCAACCTCATAAAATCCGCCTGTTGGAGACGTGCTTCTGAGAACAGAGTATTGTTTGACCTTGCTATCTGTCATGGATACGTTCCATTTGACTGTTATACTTTTACCATCGTCGTTAGGCGTGTCATTGGCGATAACATTACGGACAGGCATCAAAGGCTCATCAACCGTTTCTTCAACGGAAGATGTTTCTGAAGATATTTCTTGGGAAAAGGCATATTTTATAAGCAGAATTTGACAAGTAATAACGACAATGATCAATACTAATTTAATGGCTTTCATATATTCTAAACCTACCGAAAAATAGAAAAAGAATAGATACACCAAACTTTTAACAGAATACCATATTGATCATATCAAAGTCAAGCGAAAAAAATTTGATAATTTGATGAATTGAAATTTCTGTAAATTTTTCAGGAGGGTATATTGAATGGTATAATTTCAACTCATCGCTTTAAGGTCAGCTATTAACTTGCCTATTTTTGTATTTATCTCCAATCTTACGGGTATTTGATTTTCATCGTTAGTGATCCACAACAGAGCATCCCTCGGCATTGATCTGAGAACTATAGTCTTAGTTCTGCCAAAGATTGTTTTAATTTCCTCTGTCCTGAGGACCTGAACGACGATATTATAGACCTTACTGCCTACTATTGCGGAGAATTCATACTCGTTGCCGACCTCTACTTTTCTCAGACGTATCAAATAGAGCATGGAAAGCTCATCTTGCACACCGCTTGGAACTTTAACCTCATAACGTTTTTTGTCTTTTATTATCTCAGCGACTAATTTGCTATCGTCAATATTGATAGTAGTGCTACCGTTGTATTTTCCATCAATTAGATGTCTTTGAAATTTTAAGGGGTAGAAATTATCTTTTAATACATAACTATCAACTTGATCGCTAAATGGGTAAAATAGGTAGAAAAATGAGTTAGCGAATGAATAGGATTGAAAATGGTATACCGTCCTTCCACCTATCGTTTTTTGACCTTTTATTTGCATAATTTGGCTTCCAGCAGGTATACCCTTTACTTTAACGCTATATTCAAGAGTTTCACCAGTTCGTAGATTAACCTTATTGATAGGTTGATTAAGAAGTGGTTGAGCTCCTGAAACAAGCGTTACAAAGATTAATAAAATAAATACCAGAGAAAGTTTTAAGATTAAAGTTTTATACATAAAATTCAAATTTCTATTTGAT
>DTPJ01000879.1 GCA_011334435.1 Candidatus Poribacteria bacterium
CCGCCGTTTGATGTGATAGATACTGTATCTTTATATGACCCAGGATTTAGGTTTGCCCTGCTCACTGTCAATGTAATGTTCTGTGAATTGCCTGATGTCAATGTCCCACTTGTTGGCGAAAGCGTCAACCATGCCTGACCCTTTGTCACTTGCCAAGTTAATGTCCCTCCGCCTTTGTTTGTTATCGTCAATGTCTTCTGTGTGTCTGTTGTGCCAAAATCTATTGATGTTGGACTAAATGCTAATGATGGCGATGGCTCGGGAACAGTCATCGTTACATTTACATTTCCGCTTCCAACATTGGTAGTGACTGATACTACATCGCGATATGTCCCAGCTTTGAGGTCTCCTCTATTGACCGTCAATGTGACTGTCTGAGATTTTCCTGCGGTCAATGATCCAGTAGTCGGTGAAATAGCAAGCCATAATTGTTGCTTTGATGCTTGCCAATTAAGCGTTCCGCCTCCTGAATTAGTTATGTTAAAGGTCATTTGTGTGTTAGTTGTGCCAAAGTCAATAGAAGTCGGAGAAATGGATAAAGATGGATCGGGTTCAGGGACGCTCATTGAGACACTAACGCTCCCATTTCCACCGTTTGACGTAATAGAGATCGTATCTGAATAGTTTCCAGAACCAAGACCAGCCCTGCTCACTGTTACTGTGACTGTTTGTGATTTTCCAGACGCTAATGATCCATTTAACGGGGATATGCTAAGCCAAGTCTGCCCTTTAGATGCTTGCCAATCTAATGTCTTTCCGCCATTATTTGTTATTGTCAAGGTTCTTTGTGTATCTGTTGTGCCGAAATTAAGCGATGACGGTGTAAACGATAGCACAGGATCAGGTTCAGGCACTTTCATTATAATTAAAAACTTGCCTTCGCCTGCATTTGAGTTTACTTGGACAGTATGTCTATACTCTCCTGGGTCTAATCCACTTCTTTTTACCGTTGCAGTGACATTTCTTCTCTCACCAGCAGAAGCCTTTCCACTTTCGGGAGATATGCTCAACCAACTCGGCAATGGCGGGTCTTTAACTATATTCCACGATAGAGTTCCTGTCCCAACGTTTACAATATCAAATGATGCTGATTGCAAAATCTCACCAAGGTTAGCTTCTGATGGCGATATGAATAGTTTAGGTTCGTCAGAAGTTACAATTCCACCTGCTCCGGGCGTCGCTCCGTTATATATCCTTATTTCACCCGATGGATCAGGTTTTATGCTTATGCTTCTTGCATAAGATGAAGATATAGTGAATACTTCGTCAAACAGAGGAAGTGTTGATAGATTGCTCAAAATGATTGATGAGGGGTCTCCGCCAGTTACATTTACTAGGGAATATTCAAAATTAAATCCAAAGACATTGCCAAGGTTATTGAGAGGTTCAAGATTTTCTCCTGTGTCAGCGATAAGAATCAGCATACCGCCACTTTGCACAAATTGTTGGATCGTATTTATCTGACTCAGATCAAAACCTTTATTTGGAAGACCGAACAAAATAGCGTCATATTTAGACCTGTCATAAGCAAAAGAGTCGTCTGTTTGGGCTTGAAATCCAGCATTTTGAAGAACAGATGCAAGTTCCTGAATAATCTGTGAAGGAAATGCTGTCCCTCTACTAAGATCAATCTTTAATCTTGGGGCATTGCCTAAATATTTCGCCAAATTTTGAACAAATTTTATGTTGCCAGGGGATTTTGATAAAAGAACATCAACGTCTCCAATTGCTATCGCTAACCCACTGCTTTTAATATGTTCGCTGATGACTATAACTCCAACGCCTTCGGCGGGCTTAATGCCAACAGGGATTTTAACCGATGTTGCATTCCTAATATCAATTTTTTGCTGACCGATATAACGCAGGATATTGCCCTTTGCATATACTTCAACCTGAAAAACTCTATTATCGCCGATCGGAACGTTTACCGAACCTGTCGCTTTGCCAAGATTGCGATCAATTAATAATTTAGTCTCTATTGGATCCATATTGTCACCAGTCACTATCAATTTAACAGATTCAATATCTGCAATTGACACTTTTGGCGACATCATTATTTCAAGTTTAGCAGGTGCGGTCTTTATTTTCTCCGGATTGATGACATCATTGTCCTCACCGCAGGTAAATAAAGATATGACCAGCAAAGATAATATAATTAAAATAAGTAAATTCCGAATAATTGCGAATATTTTTAATCGTGATGACATCTTAGTCTCTCCGAAAAGATTTTAGAACTTAATTAATATAATAGCCCCCAATTCATAACCAGAAATATCAGTATCTCCGCCTTTCATATTTCCTTTAAGATATTTTGCATTTATATTGATATTCGTATTTTTATTTGGCAAAAATTGTAATGCTCCGCCAGCATTCCAGACAAATGAATTGCCTACAAAATTTATATCCCCTTTGCTATAACCATTGCTTGATATAATCATTACTCCTGCCAACGGATTTATAGATAACTGCCTTGTTATGATATATTGTGTGATCAAATTAGCATCAATTCTATTTCCGTGACTATTGTTTGTCTCCGTAATAAGTTCATTGTTTTCGCTTGCAACTTGACTTTTAAGTCTATAAGTATCAGAGAGAGATACGCCGAGAACAATCGGATCAAGCCTGTATGAAAGGAAAAATCGCCCTCTTATTTCGTCGCCTTCTCTTAGGATTGCGGAGTTATCCACTTCGTCAGCACTATATCTGGTATATCCAATGTCTGCATTGATCAATGCCCTGTCCCCGATCATGTCTATTGCGGTTACGATTCCCAATTCATCGCCGGGCTTATATTTAGATTGCCCATTTTCTATGCTAACATAGCTACCTCTACGCATATAACTTGACGATAAACTCAACCCAAAGACGCCCATATCCGCAGCGAAAGCAAGTCCTGCATTAACATCAAATCCGCTTCCGAGTTTATTTACCCTAAATCCTAAGACTTCATCATAAAGCAAATTGGCAACTTCCATTTCTTCGTTATTAAGCTTTTCTTTCCCTACTGGAAGGCTAACTCCTAATGAAAATAGCAATTTCTGGTCAAATAAGCTATATGAGACTTTGGCTTTTGTGTCGCTTATGCCGTTTAAACTTGACGTTGCCCCATTATTATCAAGTGAAGAAACGGCGACAGAATCAACTAACCAGAACCTCAAATTTTCAGTTGGTCTAAGGTTGATGAAAACGGGCAAGCTAAATTGTGTAACACTTTTAGACGTTTCTTGCCCATCAATTTTCCAGTTTTGCATATAAGGCAGAGAATAGATATTAACCGTCTTAGGTCTGTCAAAAAATATTACCTGTCCAAAGGCAAAATTGGACAAGAAAATAAAACAAATTATAAATGCTGTTATGTAAAATGCTCTTGTCACGTTAAACTCCTCATTTCAATTATGGGAAGATTACCTCAACCTCAACAGTTTTAACAGTAGGGACAAGACCGCTCACCCCTCCTCCACGCGGAGCATTAACTTCTGATGAAGGCGTAGGAATAAGCTCTCGTGATATTTTCGCATCAGCTTCACCGATCCTAAAATCCTGCTGTGATCTCAAAGCCACTTCTGTTCTAAGAGCTTCCATAGATGAAAGATTTTTTGTTTCAATCAATAAATTAGAGACATTCCTCAGTTCCTCCTTAGGTGCGGAAAACTGCGGATCAGCTAATAACGCTTTTTGGAATTCCTGAGCTGCTTCTCTGAACATGCCTTTATCCATATAGTTAAGCCCCCGCGAATAAGCCATAAAAGCATCAAAAGATTGTGTTGGAACTTTCATAATTGCGTTTTTCTCTGCTTCTGTCAGAATAACGCCTAAATCATCAAGTATGCCGAAAGCCAATTCTTTTTCAATCTCAAATAGTTTCTCCATGCTACCTGATACACTCTTTGATGGTCTTGATGTCTGCGTTTTGGTCATAGTAAGTGAACTAACTATATCTATTGATTTACCATCAAGCGATAAAAAAGAGCCTGTCACGATTTTACTTGCACCAAGAAGGAAGCCAGGTCTAGCAGCGGTGTTCGCATCAACGCCAGAAAGTTTCATCTCATCAAAAAGGAATTGAATCTTTGCCCTTTCAACTACGGTTATTGATTTAGCTTTTGATATATCTGTAATAAGCATTGCAGCCAAACCTTTGCCTAATAGATCAAGTTCCTTAATCTGTCCAACGTTATTAAAATCTACTACCGCTACTGTATTATCAGGAATAGAATTAATATTACTAATTAGTGCGGATTCATTTTCTAAGGCTTTTCTCGCTGATTCTTTTGCTATTTCTCTACTTAAAAACGATCTACGCTTTTCAATCTTTTTGACAACTGCGGAATCGGGCTTTAATGCAAGGCAATCATTGTATTCTGTCATCGCGTCCTGATACCTGCCTAACTGTTCATAGGTCATTCCGAGATAGATATAGGAGTCAATATATTGAGGATTTACTTTCTTTGCCTGTTGTAGATATTCCAACGCTTGGTCAAAATCTCCCCGAGCATAGTGAGCTATGCCTGTCCCTGTTAATGCAATTGGATCGTTTGGTTTTCTTGATAATATCTCTTTATACTCCAATATTGCGTTACTATAATCTCCCTTTTTAAGATATATTTCTCCCCTATGATATGCGGTCATAGTTGTCGCACAACCTATAACAATAAATATAATGCTAAAAAACAATAAACTGTTAATCCATCTGTAATAAGGGAAGAATTTCATTTTGCGTTCACGGCTTTTAAACCGTTCTCCTTTCTATGTCAAATTCCCGTTAGTAAAGGAAATTTAACGAATTATCTGGAACTTTTTTCAAAAAACCGTTCATCTTGTATTTAACACTACAACATATTATTAATCGCTTTTATTTCTTATTAACTATAATATTTACAAAATTAAAGGTTAAAAGTTTGAAAGTTGTAACCATCTTACTTATGAATCAACTCTTAACCTTTAACCCTCAATTGATCTTCGCTATCAATTACATAGCGCCAGATTGTTGCAAACGTTCAATTGCCTTTTTAGCTTCCGTATAATTAGGACTAATAGAAAGGGCTTCTTCGTATTTTCGCATAGCATCTTCAAATAGACGCTGTGCTTCAAGTTCCTTAGCTTCTTTAAGGGCATCTTCTAATTTTTGAGCCTCTGCCAAAGTGATTTGAGCGGTTTTTTCCTGTTCTCTCGCTTCTTCATACTTTACCAAACTGACCGTAGAATATACAGTATCTTCTGTTTTAATTTGCTTTCTATCTACAGGAGTTATTTTTACGCCGAGATTAGTTTCAAGTCTATCAGCAATTTTAAGACCGAGCAGTTTTATAAGTCTAAACAATTCTTTTTTCTGCCCAGTGACTTCCTCTGCCTTAATTATGGCACCCGTTTCAACTACGACTATTCTTGCGTCTATTCTCAGTAAATCTTCGCCTTTGGTCTTTTTTGTAAAGAAAGGTATAGAGCATCCGCCAGAATCCCAGCCTTCAGGTCTATCCATGAATTGACCAAA
>DTPJ01000881.1 GCA_011334435.1 Candidatus Poribacteria bacterium
CCAAATAACCAGCTTATTAACTTTAACGCCGATCCTATTCCAATAACCGCTAATATAGCAATAAGTATGAGTATAAGCAAGTTTTTGAGCATTTCAAACCTCCATAACAAAATATAATTACAACTACAATCATTGCAAAGGTTTATCAGTTCGTTTCTTGCTTGCTTATTTTATCCTTCAATTTTGCCAATTCCAAGTTTATATCGTCGTTTTCCAGATCGGCGAATTTTGCTTCAAGTGAATCTTTTTTCAACTCCTCAAATGCCTGTGCCTCAACTTCTGCATCTCTGACTTTTCTTTCTATTCTCTCCAAAGCTGAGAATGCACTTGAACGGGAAATTCCATTCATCGTTTGACTTATGGTCTTTTGAGCTTGGGCGCGCTTTTGACGGGCAACCAGAAGGTCTTTTCTACGTTTTGCGTCTGATAATTTCGCCTCTAACTCTGCCAAGCCAGTTTTGAGAGACTGAACGCTTTTTGTCTGATCGTCTAATTGTGTTTTGTATTCGTTAGCTAATTGTTCGCAATCTCGTTTACGTTTCAATGCCTCTTTCGCAAGATAGTCATTCTGATCTTTTATCGCGGAAATAGCGCGTTTCTCCCACACATCAGCCATAGCTAAATTCTCTTGATATAATGTCTCAAGTTTTTTCTGCTCTCTGATAGCTGATGCAACTTGAATTTTTGCTTCTCTTAGGTCTTGCTGCATATCAGTAATGAGCTGTTGCAGAATCTTTTCAGGGTCTTCTGCACGATCTAAGAGATCATTTATATTTGATCGTATTAACCTGCTTATCCTTTCAAGGACCCCCATTTTAATTTCCTCCTATAAACATGCAGCGGGGTCTCAACTATTAAGGCAGTTTTAAGCTGATCTTATTGATAAGCGAACAATGATTGCAAAAAACACAGATCAAAACAGGCAAAGTTTAGATCAGTAGTTCACTTCATTTCTATCTGTTAAAATTAAACTTTGTCGCCAAAATCTTCTGGTTTGAGGTTATCAAGAATTGCCTTCAAATGGTCCTCTGGAGTTGAATCAACAATAGCTTGGCTAATACCTGATATAGCCATGACTTCCTCGGATACATAGATCGGGGCTTTCGCCCTTAGAGATAACGCTATTGCGTCACTGGGACGTGAGTCTATCTTGATTACCTTTCCATCGCTTTGACGCAAATTAATCTCTGCGTAAAATGTATCTTCCCTTAAATCAGAAACCAAAACCGATATTACTTCTGCTCCCAAATTATCAATAACGGATTTTAGCAGGTCATGGGTCATCGGTCTTATCGGCGTTTGTTGATCAATCTCCGTAACGATAGCGATCGCCTCAAAAAGTCCTATCCATATCGGTAGAATGCGTCTTGATTTGCCTTCTTTCTCTCTGAGTATGACAATAGGAGTTTTTGCGTCTGGATCGAGCCTTACCATTTCAATTTCTACCTCGATCATTTTAATCATCTCCTCTATTCAAGTTCTTAACTACTAATAATTAAACACTATTTATAGTTTATCACAAAGGACATGCTAAATCAACCTCGTAGTTTAATTTTTAACTAATTTTTGCCTTATTTCGTTGATCAACTTAACTGCTTTATTAATCTCACCTGCACTACCGTTATTGATAAGATACTCGTATCTATCAACTTTTAACCCTATGCTTGCCTGCCTAAATAGCCTATTTATTGGACTTTTATAAATTTTTATTGACTCAATATCTTCTATCAAAACATTCTCTTTAATATTGACGTATAATTTTCCCAAATAGCCCATCGTTCTTTCGTCAACGACCATAACGCGTTTAGATGTGATTATAACAAAATCTTTGCTAAAAGATATAGATGATCCTGCTATAAAGCACATCTCAATTTTTTCATCAGGCGTTATGTGTTCCAAAACTGTTTTGCGGATATGTTCGGGAAAATACTCAAATTCAGCCATTTAATAACTATTCACCTATTTTTATGCTTTCTTTTGCTGACTTCAATTCAGCTTCTATTTGGGATTTTCTCTCTAATTTCTTAAACTCGTCCTCAATATCATCTTTTTCCAATTCAGCGAGTGCAGAAGCATGATCTTCAAGAGCTTTTATTTTCTCTACCATCGTATCGTATGTTGTAAAAACAGTTGCGTCAAAACCAATTTCCGTCGCAATATCTTTTGATCGTTTGATTTGACTTATTCTCTGAATTTCAAGAGATTTTCTTATCAACTCATGCTTTTTCTTATAAAGCTCATCTAATTTCGCTTCAAGAATTGGAAGGCTTGCTTTGAGGTCTTGGACAGTCTTTTTTTGCTCTTCAAGCTCTAACTTTGCCTTTTTTTCGTTCTCAATACAAGCTAATTTTTTATTAAGAGCTTGCTTAGCTAATTCTTCGTCACCATGCTTCAAAGCTAATATCGCCCTTTCTTCCCAGAGCTTGGCTTTTTCGCTATTTTCTGCAATTTCTCGTTCAAGGCTTTTCACGCCAGCAATGGCATTCACTATTGAATTTTTAAATTCAACTATGCCCTCTCTCATGTCTAATAATAACTGATCCATAAGCTTTTCAGGGTCTTCAACTTGATCAAGTAAATGATTCAAATTCGCCCTTAAATTTAATTTTATCCTATCCATTATCCCCATTTTTTTCACCTCTGTAATGCTTGACTGAATTAAATTTAATATTAAAACCTCAAAGCATTATCTTGCAAGGAATTTGCCATTCTAAGATAAAATCAGCTATGGATGCAGTGTTTTTAGCCTTCCCCAGCATGATGCTAACTTTGAATTACGATCAACGGAAAGTGATTTTGACAACTCATCGGCGGTAAGTGCCTTAGACCATAACATAACCTCATCTATTGTCCCATCAAAATAACGATTATTATCAACCCAGCCTATATAAAAATCATCTGTGACTTCGGATATTAATCCGCTTTTTTTAACGGACACATCAAGCTTTCCATCTACATATAATTTATGCTCTTTGCCGTCATAAGTAGTGGCAACATGAACCCATTTATTCATAAATTTTTTCATATCAATAGCACCAGAAAGCCATTCCTGAGGTTGGACACCATAGAGATAGCTTGCAAGATTACCTTTTTCGTTAATATCTAGGTAATATGCCCTTCTTTTAGCCATAACGCAGTTTCGTTCTTTCCAATCTTCCCCTGTATATATGGAAGCTGGCTTTATCCATGCACACATCGTTATTTGTTCTTTTATATTAAGTGACGGGTTATTTTTTACCTCAACGTATATAGCATCTTGCTTTACAAACGAAAGGGCAGTGCCTGTTTTGCCCTGCACCCATTGGGATTTGCCTTTGATAACGCCTTCATTTCCAGCTTTGCCTGAATCTTTTGCTTTATCGCCTTTTCCATCGTCAAACGTCCAATAGCTGACAAGCCCTTCTTCTGCGGAATATGCTAATGATGAAAAAAATGCTAAAATAATATAAATCGTAATAGATATTAGAAATTTTCTTGCCATTTTTACCCTCCTTTAAAAGTATTTGCGAAAAAATTTGGTCCATTTGATCAATTGTATGATACAACATCTCAATAATAGAAGCAAATACATTTTAATTAAAAAAACCGAGATAGCAAAATATTTACACCCAGCTTCATAAATGGCTTATCATCGCTATCAATGCCCTTTGACCACGCCATAGCATATCCTGAATCCTCATAAATAAAGACAATTTTTCCATTATATCGGATACCAAGAAGATCAGGCAATTGCGATCTTCCTAAATTGAAGAAACTGTTATAAATTTTGTCGTTTTTATCTATAACGTCTAAATTATGGGCAAGTTCACCGAGTATATTCCAAAGCTCAAAACCAACGGAATTAGCAACATCATTAAAATCAGAGTCAGAATCCGCAGTATTGGAAAATATGACAAGTCCATCGCTAAAAATGTATCTTCTTAGATTTGCTCGTTCTTGGTTAGTAAATGTAAAGGCTTTTTTTGATGCAATGTAAACCGTCGGCAGATGGACAATATCGGGATCATCAAGGCTAATGGATTTCTGTAAAACCTGCGTTTTAATATTTGTCCATCTATTCATTGCCATTGCCAATTGTCTTAAAACACTTGTGCTTATGTTATCCGATGAGTTTTTATATCTAACTTGAATTAAACTATAATGACCAGATGAATTTTTCCTCGTGACTGCCAAATTTTGGTCTTTTCCTAATTGCTGTTTGAGGTCTGATACATTTTTTTGATCAGTATCTATACCAAGTTTATCTAAGCGACTCTTAAAAGCAGGATCATTTCTTGAAAAGGCTAATTCTCTAATGATTGATCTGTAAGTTATAGTCGTCAAGTCTTTTGAATTGGATTGAAAGCCATAAGAGTATTGATCATCATTTTGCTCTGATTTATTATCTGTCTTTGGGCTTGCTATTTCCCCTTTCGGCATAGCGAATAGATCGGCAGGAATGTTATCATCTTCTAATGGATGCGAGAATTCCTTATGAATGAAAAAAATTGAAGGCAATAACAATACTAATAAATTGATGAGGACGGAAAAAAGAAAGGCATTTAGGACAGTTTTATGATTCATAGATGATCATCTTGCTTTTATCTCTGCGTCTGCACGCCTTATATATAACGGTTCAGAAGATGCGAGGTCAGCGATTTCTCCTGCCTTCAATTTGGACAGACCAAGTTCAGCGATAACGCTTGCTTTTGGCAATCTCTGTGAGTTGCTTACAAATATTGCGAGATCGCCTAATTTTTCTTTGAATAACTCGCCATAAATGTTTAAGCCATCGCCAAGCATTATAGTTTTTTCATTTATCTGATCTATGAGTTTATCAGGAGATATGACTTGATATGAACTTTCTCTCATTAGAATATTATCTGCATATCGGTAAAATGCGAAATATACCTCTTTTTTCCTCGCGTCTAAAACAGGGCAAATTTGATAGGGCGAATATGTGGCATTATTTGCTAAAGCGTCAAGTGTTGGAACTGTAACTAATGGAATATTTAATCCCATAGCTAACCCTTTTGCAGTTGCAAGACCGATCCTCAGACCAGTAAAAGAACCAGGACCTATGGATATTGCTATCCCGTTGATCTGATTTTTATCCAAAGATGCGTCTTTCAATATCCAATCTAACGCAGGCATCAATCTTGATGAGTGAGTAGTTTTCATATTAAGCGTATATTCTGATATAAGTTTTTCCTCGTCTATCAGTGCTAATCCGCCTGTCATTGTTGCTGTCTCTATTCCCAATACGATCATAATTTTTCCTAAATAAAAAGCGAAAAACCTTAAAATTCTCTCTTTGAAAAAAACCTTAAAAGTCTCCCTTTGGAAAAGGGAGATTTAGAGGGATTTCCCTAGACAATCCAATTGAATAATAAGTTGCCCGAAATTATGTCTGGAACTAGTATGGATTCCTGCTTCCGCAGGAATGATATAATGAAAAAGAGCTACGCCTATTGAAAGAGTTATTGTAGTATAATTATATGAATTATTAACA
>DTPJ01000357.1 GCA_011334435.1 Candidatus Poribacteria bacterium
CAGTTATATATGCGGTATAGATAATAATTGGATGGCTATGGGTTATACTTGGGATATAAAAAACACCGATGGTGTCCGAACTGACGCAAATATGGCAGGTGTAGTCCAAAATGAGACTTGGACCTATTATACTGGGACTTATGATGGGAAAAATATAATTCTCTACATAGACGGCAAAGAATTAGTAAGAACACCTGCAAACGGGAATATAAATGGTCCTGCTGATATTATTATATCAGAAGGATTTATGGGATTGATGGATGAGATTAGATTTTCAAATGTTGCTCTGACCCCTGATGTAATCGCCAAACATATGGAAGGTGAAACGGTTAAAGATGTAAGTATAAAAGGCAAATTGGCGACGACATGGTCAGCAATTAAATCTTGGGAATAGAGATATGAAAAGCAAAGTTGCTATCGTCAAAGGCGATAATAGAAGAGAAAATATTCGTCAAGCCCTTGAACTTATAAAAGATGACTTGGTGATAGATAAACATGAGGTTTTGCTAAAACCAAATTGTCTGCAAAGTGCCGTTCCGCTTTGTTGCACTCATGTTGATGCCCTTAGAGGAGTGCTTGACTTCCTTAAAGATAAGCATATTGAGTCAACACTGATCGCCGAGACATGCCGAGGGTCAGAAAAACACGAGTCATTTAAAATGCTTAACTATACATCACTTGTTGATGAATATGACGTGACTTTATTTAATCCACATTTTGAAGATGAATGGGTTGAAGGTTATTTACTTAATAAGCACTATCAGGAAGTTAAAGCTAAGTTTTCAAAGAGGATTTTAGACTGCAAATGCAGAATTTCCGTCGCAGTTGCCAAGACGCATGACACTGTCATTATCACAGCTGCATGGAAAAATATGATGGGCGCTCTTGCATTGGAAGACAAGATAAAAATGCACGGTTGCAATAGCCATTCTGAACGGGTATTGATCTCAGAAGTGGAGATATTGCCACAAAATCTCGTCAGGATAGCAAAACTTGTCCCTCCACACATAAGCGTCATAGATGGCTTTGTAGGCATGGAAGGAGATGGTCCCGTCAGAGGGACAGAGAAAAAGTTAGGTGTAGCTATTGCAAGCAAGGATTTTGTGTCCGCTGACGCTGTTTGCGCAAAAATTATGGGATTTGACCCAAAAGAAATAAGCTACCTCCACTTTGGAAATGAATTAGGGCTTGGAAAAGCTGATCTTGATGAGATAGAAATAATAGGCGAACCGTTAGAAAATGTGATAAATCCGTTTATTCCGCATTCACGATACGAGACACATAAAAAATGGATTGAGTTAGTTCCTTCTCTTTTATAAACAACGTTAAAAATAAGAAGGTGATGAATGTCCTTATTAGATTAGTCGGCGCAGGCATATCGCTATTGGGCTTGATTATAACTGCAAAAAGAGTTTTTAGTAAAAAAGAGGAAACTGCGGGATCAAACAATTAGACAAACAACTAAAAAACAGGAGTGAGCAACATGAAAGAACAACAAGATATTAAATCTCTGCCTATGAAAATATTGATCGCAGGTAATTTTGATGGTGCAAATTCTGAAAATCCACAACATACTAAGGTTACCAAAGATGACATTACGGATTTATTTTCACAACTAACGCCAAAAATATATATACGCGTGCCAAACAAATTAACATCAGACCCTAAAGAATTGAATATTGATCTAATATTTAATGATATGGAATCATTTCATCCGAAAGCAATCGCAGATCAGGTAGATATAATCAAAGATGCTGTCCAAGTCAGAGAAAAATTGCAAAAACTTATAGATAAAAGTATATCAATTCCAGAAGCGAAATCAGATATTTCAGATTCAAAAGTTGCTCACAATTTAATTCCAGATTTGATAGCAATTTTAGAGAAAACAGACGAAGACATTGATCAACAAACGCTTGATAATGCGATAAAAAAACTTGATTCTGCCCTTAGCGATCAGTTTGACGAAATACTCCATAATCCCAAATTTCAAGAGCTTGAATCAACTTGGCGTGGCTTAAAGCTAATGTTAGAAAACGCAGACTTTCCAGATAAAGTCCATTTTGAGATTCTCAACGTTGAAAAGGAGAGATTTTTAGCGGAATTTGACGATAAGATTTTTCAGAAGGAATATGACGACGTCTGTGAAGTGCCTTTATCAGTTATACTTGCAGATTATAATTTCACACAAAGCCCCAGTGATATGGCATTATTAAAAAAGATAGCCGAAAAATCACATATATTGCAAGTGGTATTTGTGTCTTATTTCTCAACAGATTTCTTTGGTATGAGAAATATCCTCCATCTTGTCGCTTTGCCGAACTTATATAGTCGCCTTGTCAGTCCAGTTCAGTCAGAGTGGAAAAATTTTATGCAAGACCAGTCGTCTCGGTGGATTTGTATGACAATGAACCGCTTTTTAGGACGCGAATTATACGGTCAAAATGATATGAAAGCCGAGATATTTGATTACAAAGAAAAGGCAGACGCAGGACACCCAGATAATTATCTCTGGATTAGACCTCTATGGTTGATGGGCATTGTCTTGGCAAGAAGTTTTGCTACCACTGGATCGTGCCTCTCTATATCGGGACTTGGGCTTGGCGGAGAGTTCATCGGACTTCCAACAAGGGATTTTCCAAAAAGCAGGACAGAGACCGTCAAAATCTCAACGGAATCTTCATTAACCGATGAAAAAGTTTGGAATTTCCTTTATGTAGGTGTAACACCACTTAATAGTATTGACAACGCCAACCTCGCATATTTCCCATTATCAGCCAATGCCTATCGCGCTGGTGTCGCTGGCGGGGTAACTTTACACTCAACTTTGGCATATCACTTATTTATTGGGCATGTTTTCCATAGATATTACAGAATTCATCAACAAATACCAGCAGGAAGCACCGCAGAACAAATAGCTAAATTTGTGCAAGATAACATATTTGAGTTAATCGCTCCTTATGGCGGAGATAATCCCGATGAAACAGTCACAGTAAATGTCACGCCAGTTGAAGGTGAAAGCAACCTATACACAGTCAGTATCCTTGTTAAACCTAAATTACAAATTGAGACAAAAGATGTGGAATTTACATTACAGTTGCAAGCACAGGTATAAACCTTATGCTTGTGCAAAAATGAGGTGATATAGATGATAAGCGATCCAAATATCAGGAAGCTATTAGGCGGATTTGATAGTGATATACCACAAATTCCTCTGAGGATGCTTGTTCTTTCTGAACTTGCTCCCCGTGACCTTCAAACTGGAGTGTCAAAAGTATCAGCTAAATATAGAATTGATAAAGATAATTTTAAAAATATCCTAACTGAAATATGCCCAAATATATCGTTAGATGTCCCTAATCGGCTTGGAAGCGATCCAAAAGATATTATAATTGATGTCCCAATTAGAGATATAAGCTATTTTAAGCCAGATGCAATCGCAGAGAATGTCCCAGCACTTAAAGAATTGCTTGACGTCCGAGACCTCCTCGTTTCTATGAAAGAGAATAAACTCTCGCAGGAAGAGATACAAAGCAGGCTTGAGAGATCAATTGTCGGTGCAGAGATAATGTCAAGGGTAAAGTCTATCCTATTTACACCTACAAAATCCGAAGCACCAAAGAAGGAAGAGAAACCGTTATCTGATTCTGAACTTGATGACCTTTTTAACCTCGTTGAAGTCCCAGAAGAGACATCAACTCCGTCATCATATTCCATAGAGAACGCATTAGAACGGATAATATCAATGCTTACATCAGCAGGGAAAGATTATGGCTCAATAGATAACAGGGCGATAAACTCGGCGGTTCAGGAACTTGACGGCGTAATATCCGCTCAAGTCAATGAGATATTGCACCATGACGAATTTCGCAGATTGGAATCCGCTTGGCGAGGGCTGAAATTTCTCATTGATCGCACAGATTTTCGCGAAAATATACAAATTGAGGTTATGAGTGTCCCAAAGCAAAATTTATATGATGTTTTCCATGAAAGCGTCTATCAGCCTGAATATAACGATGAAAGCGAATTCCCATTGTCAGTTGTGATCGCAGATTACGAGTTTGATAACTCAAATCCAGATATAGAGCTTTTAATGAAGCTTTCTAACGATCTTGATGACATACAAATTCCATTTATATCTTCTGTCAATGCGGAATTCTTTGGTTTGTCGGTTTCAGATGATATAAACACTTTGCCATATCTAAAAGAATTTTTCAGTGAAACTGAATATGTTAAATGGCGAGGTTTTCGTGAAACTCCATCGGCGAGATGGATAACATTAGCATTTAATAGATTTCTCCTGAGATCCCTTTATGGCAAAGAGAACCGCATTAAAAGATATGAATTTAATGAAGTAGGAATGTTTTACGTCTGGGGAAATCCTGTATGGGCATTAGGCGTCCTTATAAATGGAAGTTTTGCGAGGATCGGCTGGGCAACTGAAATAACAGGGGCAAAAAATGGCACTATTGAAGACTTGCCTGTCAGAGAGCATACACTCAAAAGTGGGGAAAAGACCTTTATCCCTCTTTCAGCTTATATACCAATGCAACTTGCGTCTGATCTCGCGGAAAATGGCATTGTGACTTTGACGTGCAGACCTAATTTTGATTCCGCCGTTGTGTTGACCGTTCCAACAGCTTTCCTTCCTACCAAATATAGCGATCAGAGGACAACAGAGGCAAGCATCTTGTTTGCAACTTTGCAATATCAGTTACTTGTATCTCGTATCGCTCAGTATATCAGGCTTATTCAAGATAAAATCGTTCCGGGAAATAGCCCACAAGGGATAGAAGAAGGATTTACTGACGCTTTGATCAGGTTTATATCTATAAAAGGGCGTTCCGCGATTGATAATATTCAAGTGAAAGTAACTCCTGATAAAGATAAACCAAACTTATTTGACATCGGCATATACATAAGACCAGGTCGTGAGATATTAGGCGGAATGGCTTATGTAGAATTACATCTGCCGATGAGATTTTAATTCAATAATAGCCTTTGTGATTCCGTGTTGTCTGTGGTTGTAATATGGAGGAATACAAATGGATTTTGTGGATAACGTAAATATTGCCGACTTTGCAATGATTGAAGAAAGCGAAAATGATATTATATTCCAATGGGAAGAGATGAGAGATATATTTGGAGTTGTCGTAGAATCTCCTGACAAAGAAGCACTATCTAAACTAAAACTTGAATATTGGAGAAGGCATTGGCCTCAGCAAAGAGTGCCAAAAGGTGCGGTTGTCGGTGCAGGTGGATCAGGCTGGATGCGTGATGATGATTGGTTCAATGGTGAATGGAAAACTGCTGATGTTAAAGTAAAATTTGATGGATCTAAGGCTATCTTTGAATTCAATCCGATAAATGCCCAAGAATTCACTGACGTTGCAGATTTTGACGCTATTTATAGAAGGACATTGAAGATCAGGCTTGTCTTTGAAAATAAAAAACCAGAGATCAATTCAATTGCCATATA
>DTPJ01000012.1 GCA_011334435.1 Candidatus Poribacteria bacterium
TGGAAACAGAGCCAAACGATATACTTGTTCAAGCTAATCCGATAAATATAGGCATAAAACAATTAGGGACAAACTGGGACGGAAATAATGATATTGATGTTTATAAACTTAATGTCAGCAAAGATGGGATACTCAATGTCCAATTTGCCCGTCCTTATGGCATCGGTTCTTCTATTATTGAGGTGCTTAACTCTGCTGGTGTGGTTATTGGCAGTTTTAATGTGAATTTAAGCAATGCTCAAAAAAATAGCGTTAATCTAAATGTAAAGACTGGAATATACTATATAAGAATTCGTCCACAAAAGGAAAACCCATCAGCGGAATACTCTCTTGTCACTATGTTTGTAGAATCAATAAAGATTAGCTATCTGTCATCAGATGGAAAAGAGATTATCTCAGATCCGCTTAAAGCTGGTGACAAAATAATCGTTGAGATGAAATGGGATATTAAAGACGGAAAAGCGGAATTCTCCATTGGCAAAGATGATAAACGTATCGTCTCAATGAGTCAAGAAAAAGAAGGAATTTATAAGGGCATTTATACCATAGTTCAAGGCGATGATATAAGCGGTCAGCCAATATTTGTGCATATAGTAGATAATTTATCCAATGAAGCGTCAATAGAAGGGTTTTTCGTCGGTGCAGTTGATAGTATTCCACCTATAATTACGGAAGTTTCGCATGACGCTTATATGCCTTTATCGGCGGGAAAGACGCTTTCTGTTAGGATGATAGGTGAACCAAGATGTAAAGCTAAATTTGATATAGTCGGATTCAAAAATGGATTGGATATGTTCAATATGGCATCTGTTGATGCTAAACCACCTTTGGCTATATTGAATTGGGATTGGAAATATGACCCCTTGATTGGAACAAAAGGTGCAATCCTAATCTATGGTGAAGTTAAAAACTTATCGGATTCCGCAAAAGACTTGGTAAGGATAAATTATACTCTTTTTGATGAAAATGGAAAGACTGTTAGCTCAGGATTCGGATATACTATGCCAAATCGCATACCAACAGGAGTTATCGCATCATTTAAGATCATCGCAGATTATACTGGGGCAGAAAAAAATGCAAAGATTCAGCTAATTTACGGATCAGATCAAAAGGTCATCGGCGAAGTTAAAGATGATTACGGAGTTTATACTGGCATTTATGAAGTAACCGAAAATGACAATATTCAAGATGCAATTATTTCTTGCTATTTAACTGATATTGCGGGAAACAGATCATCTGCTTATGCGGATACAAAGGTCACATTTGATAATATCCCTCCAACGATAACATCTCTTATTTATAACGCAGATAAAGTCTTCATTGAAGATGATTCTATAATAGTGAAATTATATGGCGAAGCGAATTGTGAAGCGACTTTTGATATAGGCACATTTAAGGTTGGAATACCGATGTCACCAATTCAAGGCGAAAATGCCTACTTAGGAACTTATAAAGTGAGATCAGGTGATAAGGTTTCGGGATCGCTTATAATAGCACATTTGAAAGATAAGGCAGGAAACATATCAAGTTATACAGGCACTCAGTCAATCAGTATAAATACATCAACGCCAAGTATATCATCAGTCAGCATTAATAGCAAAAATAGACCATTCATTGAGGGCGAGGTTTTGATAGTTACTGCGATAACAGAGGTTGGAGTGACAGCGACTTTTGATATTGAAAACCTAATTAGCAATAGACCGATGTTTGACGATGGAAAGCATGATGACGGTTCTGCGGGAGATGGCGTCTATGTCGGTTTTTATACCATAAAAAAAGGCGATAATGTCAGGAATGCGAAGGTCAAGGTCAGCACTTTAAGCATAAATGGTAAGACATCGCAACGTTATGCACTTGAAACAATTTCGGTTGATACAACTCCACCTCAGGCTGTTTCTGGCGTGAAAGCTATTGACAAGCCAAATGATGACGGCGGATTTATTATTCTTAGTTGGACACCAAGCACTGAGCCTGAATTTTTGGAATATAGGGTGTATCAATCAGATCAATTTATAACATCTGTCAAGGGATTGAAGCCTTTGGATTTGGATTTAGATGATAGAAGCATATCAAGTGTTGAGATCAAAGTTGATAAGCCTTTGATTGATTCTCCTGTATCATATTACTTTGCGGTTACAGTCGTTGATTTAGCAACTAACGAATCCTCGCTTGACCGCGAAAGCACAGCAGGACCTGTTTCCAGTATAGATAATCTCCCTCCTTTGCCTGTTGCCAAAGTCACTGGTTATGATAGAAAATTTGATAATGGAAAAATTATTGTCATAACTTGGAGTCAATCATCAATCGCTGAGGATTTCAATAATTACAATATCTATATGGGACAATCCCCAATTGATTTTTCTTTAACAAAACGAGTTCCTGAAACATGGTCGCTTATGGATAGCAGTATAACAGACAGAAACGTCAGAATAGCAAATATCAACGTTCCTCAGGATGATGTTCCGTTTTATTTTGCTGTCACTGCGGTTGATGAATCTGGGAATGAATCGGAGATAACAGAAGACTCTGTTGTAGGACCATTATCATCTAAAAATGACATAGGTGTTGAACCTGATACATTGGTTAAGATTATAAGTGGTCCTATCGGAGAGATCAACTATAATGACGTGACTTTCCATTGGCGAAGATGGTGGAATGATCAATCAAACACAACTGGGTATTTTTACAAATTAGATGACGGTAATTGGGTATGGACTAATGATACCAGTAAGACGTATCGTGATCTACGAGAAGGTCAGCATACTTTTTATGTCAGAGCTGATTTAGGATCAGAAGGTGTTGATCCTCTACCTGCTGTCAGGGTTTTCTCTATCAAACGTATATCAATATCAGAAAAAGAGTTAAATAATACCCCTGAACAAGCCAACTGGATAGCAAAGGCGATGACTATAACAGGGACAAGTTCTGCTAATGACGATACGGATTGGTATAAATTCCACGTTGAGAGCCTCTCTCCCGCATTGATGACAATTAGCTTAGATAAATCTCGTGGAAAAGGGACAACAAAAGCGACAGTATTCAGATCATTGCCTCCAACACAAGAAGCGGTTTTATGCAGTCTCACAGTTGACTCTGTCAATAGCTTTATGAACATTAGCACTGGCATAGAGTTAGGCGATTATTACATCATGGTCAAATCAGAAGGCGAATTGCCAGATACTAAGTATGAGCTTACGATAACTGCTGATGAACTTTCACAAAGTCAAAAGGGCAATCTTGTTTATTGGGATAAAGAGAATAACGATCTGCCTTTATTGTCACAGATTGTCGGTAAATGGGATTTTAGCAAACAAAGCGAGAGCAACAGACCAATAGAAATATCAGGCTTTGGCAATAAAGAGAACGACGTTGATTGGTATAGGGTTCAGATCACAGGCATTAAACCTGATATTACAACATTTTTGAAGATAGACTTTGTCAGATTGAAGGCAAGTGGATCAACGGATGTAAGCATTTACGCATCTCTGCCGATCACTGAATCACCTAAAATAGGCTTTATACACTATTCGCCTGATATTTTGCCTATTCAGACAATATCAATGCCTGTAATATCAGGGGATTACTTTATCAAAGTTGAAAATTTTGGCGATACAAACTTAAACAGCATTTATTCAATCAAATTATCCTATGCTTTCTCGTTAGAAAAATGGGAAATAGAGCCTAACAATGTATCTCAGTTCGCCAATACACATTCTATCGGTGATGTTTTAAGAGGCACAAGTTGGGATGGTGATAATGATTTTGACTGGTATAGAATTCGCCTTAATGAGCGAAAAACACTTGTTGTCTCAATGTTCAAGCCGTTTGGTAAAGGATCAACTGAGATCATATTAAAAAGTGGCGATCTGACGGATATAGCGAATGCAACAGCAAGCATTTTGTCTGGTCAAAAGGCGACGATAAGCGTCAATCTCAATGTTGGCGATTATTATATAGTCCTAAAACCTTTGGGTGAAAAGGATATATCAGCAATATACGAACTCACAACTACTGTCATAGATACAAAATTTTCTACTACATTTTCTAATAAAGAGAAAACTCCAAATTCCCCTTTAACAATAGGAGATATTATAACGATAAACGTAACTTGGTTGTCGGGGAATACTATAACTTATGACATTGGAGATATTAAGACGGATCTGTCAATGTTTGATGATGGCAAGCATGATGATGTGAAGGCAAACGATGGGATATACGGCGGAATTTATACAGTTCAGCCAAAAGATGATCTTGTGAATGGCATTATTAAACTTCATCTTGGCATGCCTCTTGGATCATCAAATCCGAGATGGACGGCAGATTTTCCTCTATCAGATCAGATCACAGGTAAAAACGTCTTGATAAATATAGATACAACTCCGCCGAAGATATATTCCGTTGAACATGACATGCCGAATAAGCCACTTTCAACAGGCAAAGTCCTCAAAGTCACGATGACAGGTGAGCCAAATGCGAAAGACGCGTTTTTCAGCATCCAAATTCCTAATGGAGAAAAGCCTTTATTACTGCATAACTCTGAAATTCAGATGAAAGAAGACCCAAAAGGAACTTATACTTCGAGCTATACTGTGACAGAAGGCGATAATGTAACTGGTGGGATCGTAACCTGTCGTTTAATTGACGAGGCGGGAAATGAATCAGTAAAATCAGCTTTTCAAACAGTGGCTTTTGACACAACCCCACCAGAGATAATAAAGATAGAGCATAATGCGAAAAAGGTTCTCGTTGAGGGCGACGTTTTAATAGTAAAAGCGTTTAGCGACACAAAGAAAGGCAAAGCGACGTTTAATATCGGAGAATTTGCTAAATCATTGCCGATGTCAGATGATGGCACTCGCGATGATCAGGTTGCTGACGACGGAATCTATACAGGGAGATATACAGTTAAAAAAGGCGACAGTGTGACAGATGCCCTGATCTCTGTAAAATTAACTGATGAAGCCGGAAACACTACTGAACTGTTATTACGAGAGCCGATAAGTATAGACACAATTCCACCTAAAATTAACTCTTTTGTCCATAATGCTAAGGGCATTCTCTCGGAAAATGACAAATTGATCGTCACTATGAAAGGCGATCCGGGAAATATCGCTACATTTGATATTGGTGAATTCAAAGTTGGATTGCCTATGTATGATGATGGAACAAGGGGCGATGAAAAGGCTAATGATGGCGTATATGTTGGCACTTATATAGTCAAAAAGAACGATAGCGTCAAAGATGCAAGGATCACTGGATATTTGACAAATAAAAACGGAAATCAGTCGGTAAGCATAATATATGAAAGGGTAAGTATTGATGCTGTGCCTCCACCGTCAATCGTTGGAGTTAGTGCAATGGATAAGCCCGATGATCAAGGATATTGGATAATTTTAAGCTGGAAATCATCTACGCAATTAGAGGATTTTGATCATTATAACATATACAGAGAGCCTTCACCTATAACA
>DTPJ01000126.1 GCA_011334435.1 Candidatus Poribacteria bacterium
AAAAGCCATTTTTTCAAAGAGGGGATTCCTAAAAGTCTCCCTTTGGAAAAGGGAGATTTAGAGGGATTTCCCTAGATAATTTAATTAGATAATAAATTGTCCGAACTCATGTCCGATCTTCAGTAGATTCTGAGATCAGACATAAGTTCAGATAACTTGTTATACTATTTTTTAATATGTCATTTTATACTATTTCTTTAGTATGTCATTTTGAGCGGAGCGAAATATGATGGATAAAAAGGTTAAAAGTTGAAGGTTATATGTCGCTCCTGACGGAGCTAAAAGATTTTTTTATGTGTTTTCTATAAATATATCACCCCTTCGGGGTTAAAAGTCCTTAACTTAATGTGTATGGGATAAAGGAGGATTTTAAGGTTAAAAATAAATTTTGTCAGCTAACAGTATCTTTTTAACTCAAAATCGTCCAAAGTTTAGTAATGGATAGCTATTGAATTTCTATTATCTGCTCTCTCTTCGGTCCAATAGCTATAAAATCAATCTTTAATTCTAATAATTGAGAAATTTTTTCAACATATTTTCTGGCATTTTTCGGAAGATCGTTGTAATCTCTAATATTTGATGTATCCGTCTGCCAACCTTCAACCTGCTCATAGATCGGTTCAACCCCATCAAGAGCGCCAAGCTGACTTGGAAAATTATCAATAATTTTTCCTTTATACTTATATCCGACACAGATATTTAATTTATCAAGCTCGTCAAGAACATCAAGTTTTGTAATCGCAATGCTTGAAAAACCATTGATCCTTGATGAATATCTGACTGCAACCGCATCAAACCATCCACATCGTCTTGGACGACCTGTCGTTGCGCCGAACTCTTGCCCTTTTTGACGTATCCTTTCGTTCATTTCCGCAGGCATCTCTGTTGGGAAAGGTCCTGATCCTACACGAGTTGTATATGCTTTGGCTACGCCTAACACTTTATCTATCATAGTTGGGCTAATGCCTAAACCAGTGCATACTCCACCAGCAATTGAATTTGACGATGTGCAATAAGGATATGTCCCGACATCTATATCAAGGAGCGTTCCTTGAGCACTTTCAAAGATAATTTTCTTTCCAGATTTTACGGCATCGTAGATGAAAAGAGATGTATCAGTGACAAAGGGTTTTATCTTTTCGGAATAGACTTTATATTCCTCAATTATAGCTGAACGCATAGATTTAATCCAGCTATCAGATTCACTTAATAACCTTGCTTTTATAGGCAAATTAAGATCAAGTTTTTCAATGAATGCGTTAAAGTCTAATAGATCGCCAACCCTTATTCCTAATCTGCCTGCTTTATCCATATAGGCGGGACCGATACCTTTTCCCGTTGTGCCGATTTTTTTTGTCCCTCTCTTATTTTCATCATAAGACTCAATAAGAAGATGATAGGGCATTATCAGATGCGTTCTATCGCTTATCAATAGATTATCGCCAACATAAATTCCTCGGCTTCTGAGATTTTCAATTTCCTCAAAAAGGACTTTCGGCGAGAGAACAACACCATTACCGATAACACATTTTTTATCTGGATAGAGTATGCCACTGGGGATCAGATGAAAAATGAACTTTTCATCACCAACGACTATGGTATGACCTGCATTATCTCCGCCTTGATACCTTGCAATTATGTCAGCATCTTTCGCAAGGAAATCAACTATTTTACCTTTTCCTTCATCGCCCCATTGAGAGCCGACTACAACAATATTTGACATATAAATCCTTAAATTGCTAAAAATTAACGTTTGCTGAATTGGTATCTTGCTCTTGCACCTTTTTGACCGTATTTTTTACGTTCTTTTTCACGTGCATCTCGGGTCAAGAATCCTGATTTTTTCAAGATAGGCTTAAGATCCGGTGACATCTGGAGAATCGCTCTTGATATACCATGACGAACAGCACCAGCTTGCCCTGATTTTCCGCCACCTCTGACATTAGCAATCACGTCAAATTTTCCGACGTTGCTTGTAACTTCAAAAGGTTGCATAGCCATCATAACAAGCGCTGGTCTTTCAAAGTATTCATCTATTGATTTACGGTTTACAATCACCTTGCCAGTTCCACCGGGTAGAAGCCGAACTCGTGCAGTAGATGTTTTTCTGCGACCAGTCCCATAAAAATATGAAAGTTCTGCCACTTGTGCCTCCTTAGAGTTCCAACGGTTCAGGCTGTTGTGCCTGATGAGGATGATCTGGACCTCTATAAACCTTCAAATGTCTCATTATAGCTCTTCCAAGTCTGTTGTGCGGCAACATACCTTTAACTGCCATTTCAATGACTCTCTCAGGTTTGTTTTTTATCATATCGTTAAAGCTCGTGAATTTTATTCCGCCGGGATAACCAGTATGTCTATAATAGACCTTCTTATCAGCTTTCTTTCCAGTGAGTCTGACTTTTTCTGCGTTTACAACTATTACATTATCTCCCATATCCGCATGGGGAGTATATGTTGGTTTATGTTTCCCGCGCAAAATGCTTGCTATTTGGCTGGTTAATCTTCCGAGAGTTTTGCCATCAGCATTAACGACATACCATTTCTTTTGAATTTCACTACTTTTTATAAAATACGTCTTCATTGAAATCCCTCTTTATTAACAGAGGCTAAAACTCAAAACTACGAACATAATTTAGACACAAAAAGTTATAATATCATAGAAACGTCAATCTGTCAAGGGTTTTTCTGACAGCTCAGGTATTTATGTTGACATTTAGTAGCAAATGTATTAATATTAAATAATGAAAATGTCCACTTTTTTATTTGCGTAATCTATATTGTTGCAAAATGATCCATAATCATAGGTATCAATCGCTTATTGAGATAGTAAGTTTTGATATTAATAATGTTAATGCTTAACAAATTAGTTTTTAAGAAATGTTTTCAAATCTTTTTCTATCTCATTTTGAAATAACTGGAAATTTTTTGGTGTTTTTTCAAAGAGATAGATATTTTCAATTGGTATATTTTTTGCGTAAATTTTATAGTGTCAAATTGTTTTTTATTTTTTGAGGTGATAAATGCCAAGCGTATTAATTTTTTTGTTATTGATTTCACAAGTAAATCCTATGCAGGAATATACTGCAAAGCGTGGAGATATTATATCTATTACAGTATGGGAAAGACCATCGCTTTCTGGAACAGTTGTTGTTGATTCAAATGGGAATATAACACTTCCTATGCCTATTGGAGCGGTAACCGTTGCAGGTATGACTGCCACAGAGATCTCAAAAGTATTGACTGACAGAGTTAAAGAATATGTCGTAAACCCTACAATTTTTGTCTCTATTACTCCTTCGGAAGGATTTACAGTTCATGTTCTTGGTGAAGTCAAAAGTCCTGATTTCGTAAAAGTTCCCGAAGGCACAACGGTGCAGGAAGTTATAACGAAAGCAGGCGGGTTTACTGAGTTTTCCGATAAGGAGCATATCCGTTTAATCCGTAAAATTGATGATGTAAAAGAAGGGAAAACAATTGAAACAATAGTTGATCTAACAAATTTCATTAAAAATGGTGATCTATCATCAAACCCGATATTAAAATCAGGGGATACTTTAATAATTCCTCGTATGCCCGAAAAGGTTATGACAAGTAAACGTATAACCGTATACGGTGCAGTTGGGAGACCCGGAATTATAGAGACGGAAGAACCACAGCCACTTGCAACTATAATAGCGATGGCAGGTGGTCTCTCATCAAGATCAAATCCAGCTGAAATCTCAATAATTAGAATTTCTGATAATAATATTTTACAAAAGACTGTAAATTTTGAGGACTTCATAAGCGGAAAAAACTTTCAAGCTAATCCGACAGTTTCCTTTGGTGATATGGTTTTTGTTCCAGAAAAGATAGAAGAAAAGCCCTTTGATATTAATGTTATGGGTCAAGTAGTAAGACCGGGAACTTATCCTGCTACAAAAGAATCTCGGCTTTTAAATGCCATATATCAAGCAGGGGGATTTTCAGAAAATTCTGATGTTGAAAATGTAATGTTAATCCGTAATGAAGACAGCAGTTTGATTAAAAAGAAAGTAAATGTAAAAGAATTTATAGTGTCTGGAAATCAGGAGTTTAATCCTTTGCTTATGAAAGGCGATACTATTTATGTTCCATTATCTAGCAAAGCGAAACAAATTCCATCTTTTCATGAAATATTTTTAACCTCTATGCAGGTTAGTATAATTGGAGAAATTAATAAACCCGATACATATAACGTTTTTGATAATGCGAGTGTTTTAGATATTATTAAGTTGGCAGGTGGACCGACTTCATCTGCTGATCTGAAAAAGGTTACGATTATTAGAAGATCAGATGAAAAGGGCAACTCAGAGTCCTTTCAGTCATTAAATTTGCAAAAGGTCCTTACGAAAGGTCAGTTTGAATCTCTTCCTAAACTTGTCACAGGGGATACTATATTTATTCCGAGAAAAGAAGAAAAGACTCTTTGGGGAACTATAGTCCGAACATCATCTGAAATATCTACTATTATTTTAACGTTTCATCTCATAACTGGACGTAGATGGTATTAAATAGAATTTTGTAAAAGGTGTTAAATTATGCGTGATAATACTTCTTCAAATAAAATAAAGACTCATTTGTTAAGCAGTGAATTTACCTTAAAGGACCTTGTTAAGGTCATATTATTTAGAAAATGGATCATAATTTCTATATTTGTTGTATTTTTAGGGTCCGCTTTTTATTATATTAAGGTAACTCCACCGGTTTATAGGTCCGATGTAATATTGATGCGAGAGACAACCTATGATAATCTTCCATATAATGTTTTCGGAACAGGAAGTTATTATAATTATGGTATTAGTGAAGGACAACTGCTTGTGCTCAAAAGCCGTCCCTCATTAGAGGAGATTAGGCGTCAACTTCGCCAGAATCACGGCATAAATATTCCATTAATGAAAATTAGGTCAAGTTTGTCATTAGCTACTAGTAAGAATGATCCAGACGTGGTTACTTTAACTGCAAATGCTCCGACAGCAGAACAAGCACAAATAATCGCTGATGTTGCTGCAAATGTTTTTATATCCAAAGTGGCAGAAATGAAAAGCTCAGAATTAAGTCAGGGAGTTGATTTTTTAAAGGCTCAGATGAATCAGGTTGAGGAAAAGATGCACGAGACAGAGAAAGCCTTAAATGAGTTTCGTGATAAAGAGGGTCTTGTTCCTCAGCAATCTTATGGAACAAATACAAGCGGAGCAGATATGGGTGGGTTACTCGGTAAATTAGGTGAATTACAGACACAATCAATAGAGATAGAAAACGAAATTGAGCTTACTAAATCCCAATTGAAAACTCTTGAGAATTTAATTGCGGAAAAAAAGAAATATGCACAATCAGAATCAGCAATGGGAGTATCCACAGAAATTGATCAACTTAAACAAAGATTGATCAGTATGCAGTTGGACTTGAATACTAAGTTAGAAACTCTTACAGAA
>DTPJ01000423.1 GCA_011334435.1 Candidatus Poribacteria bacterium
ACGACAAGGATTCAAAAGAACCTTGGCTGGCTGAGCCCAATGGACTATATAATA
Source organism: Candidatus Poribacteria bacterium (assembly GCA_011334435.1). GTDB lineage: Bacteria > Poribacteria > DTPJ01 > DTPJ01 > DTPJ01 > DTPJ01. The sequence continues at coordinate 55 of DTPJ01000423.1, forward strand.
CAGTATACTAGCTTTGTAGAATCTAAGAATGTGTCTACTTAAATGGGGTCAGTTCAGACTAAAACCGGAAAATTATCACCGACTGCGACAATAACTCGATGTCGTTCTTGCATATTAAGCCCCATATGATGCCTCCAGACCATTGCCCGGAGTGTACTTTGGGTTAGGTGTTATGCTGAGGCATCGGTAGCGTTTCGGTTAGATTTTCTATGAGGAAATGCGTTGACTATTTGAATTTGCAGATTATAATTATAATAGTTTTATAATTCTATTTAAAATCTATTTAAAAGGAGGAAATACTGACTAGCAAAAGTATTTTATTGCATTCGATTGATTTTTAACGAAGGGAAGTGATGCAATATCTTTTTCAGAATAGCTATTTTGAAAAAGATTATTAATCATTTCAAGGCATGCGGCAGCCATTGCAGACTCTGTGCTTTATGAATTATTTATAAGACAGTAAATTCTATAACAAGATAAGAGCCTGCACACTGAGAAAATAAATGGAGGAACAATGAAAAAGAGGATATGGATAGCGCCGATATTCGTTTCGGCCATCCTTTTCATGATGGGCTGTCCACCACCAGTCAATATGCCAAAATCATCTAATGCCACTTTGAGCAGCCTCTCTGTGAATGGCTTTTCTATGGATAAACCCTTTGCAAGCGATACAACATCGTACACTGTCTTTGTTGAAAGCACAACAAAGACAGTTACAATCAATGCCAAGACCACTGACAGCAAGGCAACACTTATATGGAACCCAAACCCTTCAGCTATCGAGCTATCATCAGGACCGAATATATTCACAGCAACAGTTACAGCAGAAGATGGAATAACAAAAAAATCATATGTAATTACAATCTATAAAGCTAATGCATCCGTGGAAATTCTTGATTCAGTCAACGGAAGCCTTATAAATCCCGGTGGAACTATTAATGTTTATTCTGCAAGTGCTGTTTTATACAGTATTCCATTTACAAGCAATCCTCAACCAATCTGGCTTAGTCCTGAGAATGTCTATACAGTAAAAGCATCTCCAACGGGACGAGCTCAATCATCCATCGAAAATGTAAGCGGTGCTAATAATCTTAAACTCACGATGATTTGCCAGAGGCTTGATCAAAGTACATTTCCTGCTGAATCGCCAACAATTAGCTCAATCTCTTATACCACTTCATCAAGTCCTACCGATAATTCGACTGTTTGGACACCAATCGAATCAGGCTCCATAATCGATTTTTCTTCTGTTACATATATAAAGCTAGTAGGCTCAGGAAGATCCGAGATTGATATCACTTCATGGGCTGGCTTTGGCATTCTGATGGGGGTTGATCAAGTACCAAGCGATTTTTCTGGCTTTGCTCCTGATCCTTCGCTTTGTTCATACAACTATGATGCTACAAGAGATATTTTCGAAGGAACTGCTATTTTTGACATTCGTGGGGCAACCATTGTAAGCGGAGAACATATTATCAGTTTTGTTATTTATGATCGTGCAAATAATCGAACTGAGCGTTCTCTAAGAGTGACAAACAGTAAACAACTTGGTACTGGGGCAGATATATCTTCATTTTATTTCCAAAATCTTTTTGCAGATTTTCGCATCTATGGTACAACAAGAGAATATTTTGCAAAGCGACAAGGCACTGAGGGGCTTGATCCTCTACCCACAGGACCCATCAGCTACAGAACCGCAATTTCATTTAATTTTCAGAGCAATTCTTCAAGTGGCGACGCAGTTCCGATACTTGGTTTCAAAGTTTTTCGCTCGGAGGATTTAGGATTCACATGGAAACAGGTTGGAGCGGTGAATTATGGCTATTTATTTGCTGGATCGCACATTTTCTATGATACAGATTCCCAGCTTACAACAGGAGTTGCATACGAATATAAGATAATTGTTTTTACAGACGATATTCATACCAAAGAGAGCTCCGCTATTGGTCCTGTATGGTTTCTCCCTCCCTTCACTGCTGCCTTGAGCGAACCAGCAAATAAGTCTGTTACAATCAATCAAGACAATCTTCCCTATTTCAAATTCATTATATCAGATGCTAGGCTTTGGAACCGAGCTATATCTGATTATTTCTACTTCTCACCAGTAATCAGAAAAGCCGATGGTCCCTATGCCTATGTAGGATATTTTTATTACAATTTTAAGAACGATTTGCTTGGATATTATGATGTAGAGGATGGTTGGTCTTATATGTCCGCAGAGGTTACAGCAACCTATCTGCATTTTGATTCAGCCACAGGAACTGTCAGTATTGACCCAAGACTCTTTGCTGCCAAGACTAACTATGCAACTGGAACAGATCTGCAGCTAGAATCCGGCGTTACATACTACTGGGATATCTTTGGCAATTATTCTGGAAGCTCAAGTACTAATGTGTCACCATATTTTTCCAAATACGGAACTAATTGTGTTTCAAGGTCTTATGCTGATGTCTATCAGAATGGTCAACAAACTTTGAATGGCTGGTTCTCGTTCACAGTGCAATAATTGGGAGAAGCAAAATGAAAAGAATTATATTTGTTTTTATGGCAGTCCTGGCTCTTGTGGCTATAGCGGGCTGCAATCTATTTCTAAGGGCTAGCGGCATAAGCACTGCAGGAAATATATCTGCATCAAGCTCAAAGATGGCATCATATATCATGTTTGAGCCAGCAAGTGAGGCAGATCTTGAAGTTGCCGCTGCCAGTGGCGAAGTAAACGCAGGATATGTCATCGTCAAAGTAGCACCAGAATTTGACTCAAAAGTTTTTAAAGAATTTGGAGCAACGGTCGCGGGTCATTTCGATTTTAATGGTTATAGTTATTTTCGGCTCTATAAGAAGGGAGGAGCAGTCAAACTCGTTGCACAGCTATCAAAAACCAAGGGAGTCATCTATGCACAGCATGAGCTTATCTCGCGAATTCCTTACAACGAAGCTTCAAGCGACGCTGCGGAAAAAGCCTTTTCAGAAAGCAAGGGCCCTGCTCAAATCCATAGTGTACTCAATGATCCGATGACCTGGGGACGTTTTGGGCACTTTGAGACTACAAAGGCGATTGATGCTTATTCAGCCTATGGAGTCGGGAATAATCTGGTCTATGTTGTTGACATCGATACAGGCATCAATCGCATCCATGAAGATTTTATAGATGAAAACGGCAAGCAGATTGTCGAGTATGCTAAAAGCGCATTTGATTCGACCGATCATGGCAAGACATTTACTTTTGTCGGTGATGGCAATCCATTTATAGATGTTCCACTCAATGAAAACTGGGATGAGGAAGGCCATGGCACACATACTGCGGGTACAATTGCAGCGATAGGGAATAATGGCAAAGGCGTTGCCGGCGTGGCATGGAAAAATGTAAAGCTTATTTCCTATAAATGCTTCTCAGATTCAGCAGTATCTGGTTCAGGTTCAGATTGGGCGGTTTACGGTGGTTTTGCAGATCTAATAAATTGGAAAAATAGCAACAGTATCTCTCAAACTATTCCAGTCAACATGTCGCTCGGCAGTTCATGGGCTGGCTATTTTGAACTTGATATGATCAATCAAGCTCTTAAAAATAACATCATGGTTATCGCCTCTATGGGCAACAGCGGCTACAATGCTCCACAGTATCCTGCAGCATATTCAGGTGTAATGGCAGTTGGCGCTACAAGGGCTGACGGTTCTAAAGTGCATTTCTCAACAAGCGGCAATTTCATCTCAGTTTCAGCGCCGGGCTACAATATATATTCCACATTCAATAAAGACAATTCCAGCTATGCCGATATGTCGGGCACATCAATGTCAGCACCATTCATTACCGGCACCATTGCTTATTTGCTTACATTCAATAAGGATCTCAAACCTGACCAGTTGAGAGCCATTATAGAATCAACATCAACTGATATCGGCGATGCTGGATGGGATGAAGATACTGGCTATGGCCTCGTAAATGTTAAAGCGGCGGTGGACCGTATAAAAAATAATGATATCCCTATATCAGGATCGGTATATACCACACAAACGACGAAGATCTATGTAAGAAACACAAATTCCTATTACAATTCAGGCATTAGTGGCTATCCATCTGCAGTTGTAGGTCAGCCAATTTATATCTATGATAGCGATGGAATGTACAAATGCCTTGGACTGACCAACGCCATCGACGGATCTGCAGAGTTTAAACTTTTAAAGCCTGGAACCTATACCGCAAAAACTAATTACATGGGAACGATGAAACAACAATCATTTATAGTTAACAATAATGCTGACAATGAATTATATTTTGATTATAATATTGCAACTCTTCTCATTCAAACTGTACCGAATCTAGAGAAGGATCCATATTATAATAGCTGGGCCGATACTGTCATTACGTTATATGATGATACTGGCAATATTATAGCAGGACCATATGATTCAGGATGGCTGGATACTCTTGCTATAGCAGGGCTTGAAAGCGGCAAGACATACTATGTAGGCATTACTCAGTATAATTCGTATTCAACTGGAGAATATGGCTTAAATATTGGTTTTGAAGCAAAAGATGATGTCAGTACAACAAATGGTCGAGGAACAGGAGTGGATGATTTGTTTGAGGAAAACGATACGCTTAACGAAGCGCAATCTGTTGCTGTTAGTACAGATTATGGACTTTATCAAGGCGATGCTGATTATTTCAAGTTTGTTATGCCATAAAAGGAATAGCGAATCCGTCATTCGCTTTATATAAGAAAGCAATGCTAAGAAGATGGCGTTCGGCCATAGTCGGACGCCATCTTTATGCAACTTCAGCAATCAAGTGTCACAGTCGGTAATAATTTTCCGGTTTTAGTCTGAACTGCCTCCCTATGAGTGGACACAAAGGGGGTATAGCATGAAGTACCGAAAAACTGAGAGTGGCAGTATTAAATATCCTCTGGAAATCAAGCAGGCGGAGTTCGCAAGAATGGGCGTAAAAAAGCTTTGAGGCTATCGAGCGGCTCAGCACACGAGGCTACTCCGTGAAATTGCTCTGCACTATCGCTCATGTATCGAGAAGTGGTTACTACCGGTACGTGCAGGCCACTCAGAAACCCAATAGGGATGCACAGTTGGCGGAGAAGGTACGGCAAATCCAGGAAGAAGTACGCTACCGCTACGGTGCCAAGAGAATGGCGCATGCGCTTTCCAAACAAGGGCAGGAGCCGGTCAACCACAAACGGATTGCCAGAACCATGCGGGAGTACCTTGTAGGAGCACGGGTTCGTCTCCGTCTGTTTAATATAAACTAAAAATCCCTGAAAATATCACCTAGATTTCCCTGGTGTTATCATCGGGAATTCCCTGGAAAAAGCAGGGGCAGTTGAATACTGCCTCCTGGTAATCCA